>NZ_JAQMSE010000093.1:0-8124 GCF_028330045.1 Aphanizomenon sp. CS-733/32 | reverse complement strand
TATTTTGTTCGTTTCGTCGCTGTAGCCTTCTTTGTTTTCGCTACGCTCAAATACAATTTGGGCTACGCAACTCAACTCACGCGCCATTCATCCCACGCTCCTAAGAGTGAGACGTGGGGCTTCTGTCGGTTAAGCTAAAAAAAGAAGAACATCATAGTTTAAGTCAAGTTTAGGAGTATTTATGCGTGCAGTTTTAATGGCAGGTGGTTCGGGAACGCGTTTGCGTCCTTTGACTTGCGATTTACCCAAACCGATGGTTCCGATTTTAAATCGTCCCATTGCTGAACATATCATCAATCTCCTGAAACGACACCAGATTTATGAAGTAATTGCTACATTACATTATTTACCAGATGTTCTCCGAGATTACTTCCAAGATGGCAGTGATTTTGGTGTACAAATGACCTATGCTATCGAAGAAGATCAACCATTAGGTACGGCAGGGTGCGTAAAAAATATTACTGAACTTTTAGATGAAACTTTTTTAGTCATTAGCGGTGATAGTATCACAGATTTTGATTTGAGCGCTGCTATTGAATTTCATCAACAAAAACAAGCAAAAGCTACTTTAATTTTAACCCGTGTGCCTAACCCCATTGAATTTGGTGTGGTAATTACGGACACAGAAGGACGCATTAACCGATTTTTAGAAAAGCCTTCCACTAGCGAAATCTTTTCGGATACCGTCAATACTGGAACTTATATCTTAGAACCTGAAGTTTTAGACTATTTACCAGAACATACTGAATGCGATTTTTCCAAAGATTTATTTCCCCTCTTACTAGCCAAAAACGAGCCGATTTACGGTTATGTTGCTGATGGTTACTGGTGTGATGTGGGTCATTTAGATGCCTATAGAGAAGCCCAGTATGATGCTTTACAAAGGAAAGTTAACTTAAAGGTGGCTTATCCAGAAATTGCTTCCGGTTTGTGGGTAGGACAAAATACTTATATTGATCCTACAGCTAAAATTGAAACACCAGCCGTAATTGGGAATAATTGCCGCATTGGTGCGAGGGTAAAAATTGAGGATGGAACAGTAATTGGTGATAATGTGACAATTGGGGCTGATGCCCATTTAAAAAGACCAATTATTTGGAATGGGGCAATTATTGGCGATGAATCTCAGTTGTCGGCTTGTGTAATCGGTCGCGGTACTCGTGTAGATAGACGCGCTCATGTATTAGAAGCGGCTGTGGTCGGTTCGCTGTCTACGGTGGGAGAAGAGGCGCAAATTAGCCCTGGGGTGAGGGTATGGCCAAGTAAAAAGATTGAGTCTGGTGCAGTTTTAAATATTAATCTGATTTGGGGAAATACTGCCCAACGGAATTTATTTGGACAGCGGGGAGTACAGGGATTAGCCAATATTGATATTACTCCAGAGTTTGCGGTGAAGTTAGGGGCTGCCTATGGTTCGACGTTGAAACCTGGTTCAATGGTGACTGTTTCCCGTGACCAACGCAATGTTTCCCGGATGGTAACACGGTCTTTAATTGCGGGTTTAATGTCTGTGGGTGTGGATGTTCAAAATCTCGACACTACGGCTATTCCTATCGCTAGGACGGTGATTCCTACTATGCAGGTAGTAGGGGGTATTCATGTCCGAGTTCACCCAGAACGCCGTGATTATATCTTGATTGAATTTATGGATTTGAAGGGCATTAATATCTCTAAAGCCCAAGAAAAGAAAATTGAGGGGGCGTATTTTAAGGAAGATATGCGTCGTTCCCAAAGTCATGAAATTGGTGATGTGGTATATTCTAGTCAATTGATGGATTGCTATGGCAAGGCTTTTGAAAAGTTATTAAATGTGGATACTCTGCGTAATAGTCGGGCAAAGGTGGTTATTGACTATGTTTACGCTGTGTCCGGGGCTATTTTGCCGCAAATGTTGGATAAGTTTGGGGCGGATGCGGTGGTGTTAAATGCTAGTTTAAATAAAACGGCAATTTCTAATGCTGATAGGGAATTACTATTGACTCAATTAGGTCATGTTGTGGAGGCGGTAAACGCTAATTTTGGCGTGCAGGTATCGGCTAATGGGGAACAGTTGATTTTAGTTGATGAATCGGGTTTTCCTATTCGGGGGGAAATGCTGACGGCGTTGATGGTTGATATGATGTTAACTGCTAATCCTAGAAGTTCGGTAGTTGTGCCGGTTCATGCTTCTAGTGCGGTGGAATTGGTTGCTCATCGTCATGATGGTAATGTAATTAGAACTAAGGCGAATCCTACGGCTTTAATGGAGGCTTGTCAGAAGAATCCCAATGTGGTTTTAGGTGGGAGTGGGGAAACTGGGTTTATTTTCCCGCAATTACATCCAGGGTTTGATTCGATGTTCTGTATTGCCAAGCTAATTGAAATGTTAACCATTCAAGAGCGATCGCTGGCAACCGTACGTTCGGAATTACCTCGTGTGATTAATAGAAACTACACAGTCCGCTGTCCTTGGACGGCTAAGGGGGCGTTAATGCGTTATTTGGTGGAAACTCACCCCGCTCAAAATTTGGAGTTAATTGACGGTGTGAAAATTCGTCAACCCTATGATGACAATTGGCTATTGGTTTTACCTGATGCCAGTGAACCTTTAGTCCATCTCTATGTTAACAGTAGCGATCGCGATTGGGTGGATGAAACTCTCAGAGATTACCGCGCCCGTGTTCAGTATTTTGTAGAACGGGAACAGGAAAATTACCGTTTGGATATGTAATTGTAGGGGCGGGGTTTCCCCGCCCTTTATTATGTGTTTTATCACGCAGAGGCGCAGAGGCGCAGAGAGGAGTTATTGATTTAAATACTCTTGAAACCATATTGTTTTTGACGATCTTCAAATCTATATTCACGATTATAGTTATCATCTGGATCATAACCAATATCGCCAACAAAGCAGAAGGAAACAGCTAAGTTAAAGGTTCTTTTTTCAAATACAAATTCTGCTTGTGGTGGCATTTTATGAAAGTCATTTTTAAACTTTTTCCACTCTCTTTGGTGATGTCTATCCATAAATACATCTAAATTTTGTAGGCGATTTAACCATTTATCTTTGTTGATTGTGACTGTATTTTCATCAGTTTCTTCAAATTCTAAATAAATCTCTTCTAATACTTTCCGCATTTCCTTGGGATATCTACCAGCTAAAGCCAGAAAGGCAATTAATGTTTGTTTGTATTCTTTTTTTGGTTCTTGCTTCCACGTTGTGTCATGAGGTGCTGGAGTCCAGATAGTTTTAATGATTTTGCAAATATTAATTAGTCGCTTTGCGGTTCTGGGCGTTAAATCAACGTGCTGACAGCATTCTGATATCCAACTAAACTCTTCTGTCGTAAATCTTTCAAAACTAACTAATGGATCTGTATTTGCAGAATGTTGAATTTTTCTATTATTCTCTTCTGAATTTAATTCTTTAATTCTTGGTTCAGAAATACTTTGAGTACGTGGATTTGTCAAAGCAGGATCTACTTCTTCTATTTGTTCTCCAACATTAACAGGTATTTCTTTTTTTGATTCCTCTTCAATATCTACCAAAGATTTTAAATACTTTTCTGTCCCTTTTTTGCTAATAGGCCGCATTCTGTAGGGAATTTGGATAATTTTCTCTAAATAATCAACACCAGAGGGAGTACCACCACGTTTTAAAACTCCTCTATAAACTTGTTCTAAAGCGCGACCGATATAACGATCATCTATTGCTAAGACAATGATGAAAATATTCGTATTTAACAATAACTGCACAGCTTCTAGAACTTGGACAACTTTATCAGGAGGACAACGATCTAAATCATCTATATATAAAACTATTCTTGCAATTCCTCTAGGGAAATGTGTTTTCAGAATTTTGAGTTTTTCAGGATTTGTTTTTCCTGGTTTATAGGTTAAATGGTCAGATAAATCTGCTAAATCATCTTGAATTTGGTGCATTAAACCCAAGAGTTTTTGATAAGAATTATCCTCTAATCGGTTATTGACAAAATCCAATAATGATTTATATTGAGCAGTTAAACCAATCCGCTGTTTTTGTCGTTCAATTTGGGATTGGAGATTTTCAATGTCTTTCTGGATTTCAGAATTATTGCTTTTAATTTTACCTTGAATTTTCTGATCCTTATCAGCAGCTAGTTTCTGTTTTTCCTGTTCTATACTTTCCTTCGCTACTTGGAATAATTTGCTGGTTTTGGCTTGAAAAACTTTTAATTTTTTCAGTATTTCAATTCCGAAACCTATAGCAGGAATTGCGGAAACTGTAGTTAACCATAATTTCAAAGCAGAAGTTATTTGTCCTATTGCTGGCAATATATCTGGCAATATATTTGGTAAAACATACACCATCACACAATAGGATATAAATGGTAAGGACATTGCCACTATAAATATAACTAACGTCCTTTTATCTTTTCTAATAAATTCAATTAATCCAACTATTTGACTAGGTTGTTCTTCTACAAAATTCTTAATTCTATTAGATTTTTTAATAATATTCTCTATTTTACCATCTTTAGTTTTAATCAAGTCCTCAATTTTTTCAATTAGATCAGATTCCTGCATTTTATCTAAATCTTTAAAAATCTCAAATTGACTTTCTAAGTCATTTTTATCTTTAAAGTCGTAGGTATTGAGAAAATCTTTAAGAATAGAATTACCAAAATCATCCTTACTCAGTTCTTTAAGTTGAGTTAAAAAGACAATGATTCTTGATTTATTTTCAAATTCTTGATTTGTTTCTTTCTCTATTTTCTCCTTTTCTTTCTGCGCTTGTGTCTCTAATTTTTGTAATTTATCTTCTGATTCCTTTAATTTTTCCTGTTCTTCCTTTCTAACTTCACTGAGAATCGTCCAAAGGGCATTATCATCCTTGAGGTTAGTAAATACATCTTGACCCAATTCTAATTTTAAAATTGCCTTTCTATCACTATCACTCATTTGATTGAGGACACGCCAAATATCACCACCCTCTAGCAATTTTTCTGGTTTGTCTGCTAACTGCTTTTCTAAAGTTAATTGTCGGTCAAGTTGCTCAAAAATAGTCTGCATTAAACTTGCCCACAAATCAGATTTAGCATAACTCCAAGCATTAAATTTGATTTGGTAAACATGACCAACATAAGGAGAAAGATTTGGTTCATCTCCCTTATCGCCCCAAGTCTGTTTTCCTGTTAATTGTTGACAGCGAATTTTGGTAATTTGCTTTTCTATCAGGTGCATTCCAAAGGATTTACCACTACCCCAACTGCCTAAAATTGCCACCGCTAAAGGAGGTTCAAGACTTCGCAACATTAAGACATCAGCTAAAGATTGCAGTTCTTTGGTGACATCTAGAGAGTCTTCACCATTTGCTTGGTCATTACTAAAAGCTTGGGAAACACGATAAATATTCAACTCTTGCCAACGCCAAACTTTGATACCATCTGTACTAGCACTGATAATGTAGTCTTCTTGGGGGTCAAAAGCAACAGAATAAATTGGGCTTTCGTGTTCTCCGATAATGATTTGTCGCTTGTGCTGAGGGTCAGAAATATCCCATAACCTCACCATGTTGTCACTACCGCCACTAATAATCATCCTCCCGTCGGGACTAAACGCTACCGATCTTACATCATCTGTATGATAAAAAGGGTCGCCGATAGCTTGTCCAGTTGCGACACTCCATAACCGTACTGTCTTGTCCCAACTACCACTAACAATCATGCTACCGTCGGGACTAAAGGCTACTGACCTGATGAAATTTTTATGAACCCAGGAAGGTCTATCTATAGCTTGTCCAGTTGTGACATCCCATAATCTCACCATGTTGTCCCTCCCGCCACTAACAAGCATACTTCCATCGTGATTAAAGGCTACTGACTTAACAAAATCTTTATGAACCCAGGAAGGTCTATCTATAGCTTGTCCAGTTGTGACATCCCACAACCGTACTCTCCTGTCATCACTGCCACTTACTACCTGTGTGCTGTTGTGATTAAAAGCTACTGTCTTGACAAAATCTCTATGAACCCATAAAGGTCTATCTATAGCTTGTCCAGTTGTGACATTCCACAACCGCACTGTCATATCAGAACTGCCACTTACTATTTGCGTACCGTCGTGATTAAAGGCTAATGACCAGATAGAACCTTTATGACCTTGACAACTTAACAACTTTGTCCCACTTAGTAAATTCCAAATCTCAATAGTGCCATCTTCTAAACCGACAGCAACGTGTTCCCGTCCCTGCGGTGATATCGCTACTGCAAATACCTGACTCTTGAATTCAGCCAAGTGTTTTTCCGGTTTTGGGGTTGCTGCTTCTAGATTGTGGGGTGCTTCCATGCCAGTCGTGTTACCAGTTAGTCTTGTGTTGTTGTTACTGGTTTATACTATATTGCTGTTTGGTTGTAAATAGTTTTATACGTTTGTTTACCTTTTATCTCCTGCGCCTAATTTCTGAATTATGGGTGCAGGGTCTGCGCCCCTACGGATTAGTGGAGTTTTGGAAAATGGCTTGGTTTTGAGACCAGTCTTTACCTACTTGAATAGTAATATCTGAACCAATATTACCTGTGCTTTCTACCCGCACTTCCCCAAATCCCAACAAACTACGAATTGATTCGGCGCTGTCTCCGTCTCCTTGTTGGGCGACAATGTGGGTTACGTCTAAGGGTTGTCCCCAGGGTTTAGAGATAAAGATATTCGTGTATCCAGCTTTCTCTAATGTTTTAATTAGGGGACGCAGTTGAGAACGCTCGCCGCGATCGCCTCCTGTACTATCCTGAATAGCTACACGCAAACGACCAGGCTGACTAAATGATGTTTCTGTCGTATTTGCTTCTAAGCCAAAATGCTGAGTCATTAATTTAGCAATATTCCGCCCATCTGGAACCCAGTAGCTGGCATCAAATTCGTGATTTTCGCTAAAGCGTCCAGGCAGCATTAACATTTGCATATTGGCGCGATTGATTTTTGAACCAAAACCAAGCAGTGCTATTAATTCTTCAACGGATAAGTTGGTATCAATATTTTCCCTAACCACATTGAGAATATCTGGTAATTTGGTGATGGTTGTCGGGTTAAGTGTCTGTTCGATTAAAGCCCGCAACACCATTTGCTGCCGCTGAATTCGCCCAATATCGCCCAGTTCATCATGGCGATAGCGGAGTAATTGCAACGCTTGTTCACCACTGAGATGTTGTTGACCCGCTTTTAAATTAATGTACAAATGCTGGGAATCATCCCGATATTTCATATCTTTGGGGACATAGATATTTACTCCTCCCAAAGCTTCAATGAGCTTACTAACACCCAATACATTAATCCGAACATAGCGATCAATCCCGACTCCACCCAAAAGATTACTAACGGTTTTCGCCGTTAATGCTGGACCACCATCTACATTAGCAGCATTAATTTTTTTCGTTCCATAGCCTTCAATTTGTGTACGGGTATCTCTAGGAACGGAAAGCATGACTACTTTTTGGGTGTCTGGATCAAACTTGATCAACAGCATCACATCCGCAAGACCGTCAAAAGAATTAATTTGGGGCAAATAACGCAGATTTTTACTTTCGGCTGGGGGATTTTGGACATCTGGAGGTAGTACACTCATGCCCATTAATAGGATATTAACAGGACGGGTTAGCTGGGAAAATTGTAACCCATTGCCAGAAATACTATCGCCATCAAATACGGCTTCTTCCTGGGGACTGAGTTGAGCTTGTTGCAAAGGCGTACTTTCCCAAGAAATAGCTAATAATGCCCCTGCAAGTCCTGATACTATGGCAATCCCCCCCATACCCACCGCAAACCATAGCCACCGTCCCGATTTTGACGGACGAGAATTTTTCCGTTGACCCTTATATTTAGCTTTTGCTGCTTTTTGTTGTGCTGCTGTTGTTTTTTGACTAGTCACAGACTTCCTCTCACCTACGATTTTCAATAAACTAAATTTGTCGAATACATCTAAAACAAATCAGACTATAATAGCCAACTCTTCATCAGTTCGCTATAAAAAACTGTTAAATATGGTAATCTTCAACTCAAATCCTTTTAATTACGGCAGGAGTCAGGAGGAAAGAAGAAGAAAGAAGAAAGAAGAAAGAAGAATATTATTCTCTTCGATTCCCTGCCCCCTGCCCCCTGCCCCCTGCCCCCTGC
>NZ_JAQMSE010000092.1:0-14529 GCF_028330045.1 Aphanizomenon sp. CS-733/32 | reverse complement strand
GCCTACAAAACAAAAAACAAATCTCAAAACCAAAGAACCGTGGGGCGCACGGTCTTAAAGCTCAGTTAATGTCCTCATAGAGGAGTCACTGAGAAGCCCACACTCACCTGAAAGGGAGTGTGTGGAGTACGTCACCAAGTTACTTGTCAATAGTTAATGTATTGCAAATAGTAAAGCCTTAAATTAGCTAATTATTCTGATAAAGTCCTATTTCCTTGACAATATCGGCTGTAACTTTCTGTCTTAAATCATAAGGTGAGAGAATTTCTACCCTTGGTCGCCAAGCTCTTAACCGCATAGTTACATTATGATCCCCATGTCGGTACTGAAGACTGTAATAAGCATCCTTTGGGGAACGATTGGTGATAACCTTTAATAATTCTGCCTTGTGTTCTGAATTAACTACAGAACTTTGAATCAAATTTCTCGCTTTTTGATAGCCAATCAATTTAAAAGTTTCATGGCGAGAGGTATCCCGAATGTAGCGGTCATGATAATCTCGTTCAAATCGTAGCAGCATTAGTCGAGATTCTAAATAAAAATCAAATCCTAGTGCCTTATCCATTTGCAATTCTATTTCTTCTGGACTTGGTAAATTTCTTTGGTGATATCTTTGTTGTAAGTTTTTAGGAATCCCAGGATTTGTCCATTCAATTGGCGTGATGTTCTCGATTCTATCCAACCGAAAATTATACCAATCTGTTTTTCTATCAGGACTTTCCCCAAAGGCACATAAATACACTGCACGTTGTACATAATAAATGCAAACAGGATAAACCAAACATTCTATAGATTCTCCTAATCTAGCACTATTATAAATTAAGTTAATTGGTGGGACTGGACTTTGTGACCAAAGTTTTCGCAGTTCATATTGCCAATTTCCAACTTCGTCTACGGCAGTTACCACATAGTCTAGTTTCAAAAAAAACCGCTGCACGCCACCAATTTTTTGCGACATATTCTCAGCGATTTCTGCTAAGTCTTCTTGATTCAGGAAATTTAATTCATAATCATTAGGTTTAGTAGTAATAGGACGAGAAGGTAAATATTGAACTCGATGATATTTTTGCTCTCGATTTTCTAACCAACCTAATTCTTCTAAAATTTGTAAATCTGCTTGTAAAGAACGACGAGTTACCCCAAATAATCGTTTTTGGAGAATTTCATCTAAATTAGAGATATTAACATGAGATAATAAAGAGTGTTTCCATGTTTCCTGATTCAATCCAGTTTTATCATCAAACAACCATTCGGCAGTAGTTTTTGCACAATGACAGTTAGAGTCATGGAAATCGGGAATTGTTTCTCCTTTGGGGTGTGTCGAACTAAAGAAAGCGGTTTTCCAATCTGCCAATGTAAAACCATCCTCTAAGAATACATGATCTTGATCTTCTCCATATAAAGAACGTAACCACACCCACAACCGAATGGCACGGAGGAGGTTTTGTTTGAGAGAACCGCGTGCTAACCATTGCAACAGTTCTACTTGAGGAATATCAGAAAAAATTTGCTCAGACACTTGCAGCAATCCGATTTGATTTGTAAAGAAAAAGGGCAGTTAGAAACCGCGTCTACACAGGCAAAACCCACCTACATGGGTTAAATATCTTTGCTTTTTTTAGTCCGCATAGTCGGATTTGGCTTGTGTAGCAGCGACATCCAATCGCCTTTTCTTTGTAATTCCAGCATAGACTAATCTGGAATAGGCTGCTTCCAATGCCATGTATGATGTGATAGTTACTGAATCCGTAAAGGTAATGACTACTTACAACATTGAGTTAAAAAATGATATTTTGCGGGTGAGTTTTGGTGAACCTGCCCAAAATGACCAAATTGTCAAAGATGCTGCCACTAAGTTAGAGCAAATGCCACAGTCACAAGAGGAGGACAACTACTGAGAATTAATGGACCTGTTTCTATTCCTGTTGCTTTTGTGTTGGCACATAAATTAGCCCATATTTACGGAGCAATTGGTTTTTTTGATCCAAAATTAGGTAAATACGTGATTTGCATCACACACAACCCGGCATATAAACTGGGATATCTAATTGATTAAAGTCTAGAAAAGAAAACTCAACAATGGCTGAAACGGTAAAAGTTGTCTTATGTGGTCCTCCACAGTCGGGTAAATCTTGTTTGCGAGAAGGTTTAAAAAAAGCTATTCGTTGTATTCCTGGCGCACCATATCCTTATACGATTACTGTTAATCCTGATGGTGAGGGTAGTTGGTTTGCAGAAACGGCACAACGAGATTTAAGAGTAGCAACACGATACAAGAATGCTTATAAGACAGCATTTACACCGGAGTTTGCTATGTCCAGATCAGAATGGGTAAAAAATTGTGGTGAACCTTTGGCGATTTTTGATGTGGGGGGAAAAATCAGTTCAGCAAATAGGTTGATTATGCAATATGCCACTCATGCGGTGATCTTAGCTGGAGATAAGTCAAAAATACCTGCTTGGCAAGAGTTTTGTGCAGATTTACGGCTAGAAACTGTTGCCATTATACATAGTGATTTACATGAAGTGGGCGATCGCATTGATTCACAATCACCTATTCTCACGGGTACTGTTCACCGTTTACAGCGTGGGGAAGATGTTTCTAGTCGTCCGATGATTCAGGCTTTGGCTAGGGTTTTAGTGGGGTTAGTTTGAAGTTGCAGGGAGTTTTTATGGTGACAAGTTCTCAAGTTGCATTACAGGTTTTTCAACAGGCGATCGCAATTTTAGCAAAATGGGCTAATTCTGATGTTGCAAATAAGTTATTTCAATCATCTCCAAATACTATTGATAGTGCTGTCGAAGAAGCTCAGAAAATCCTATCTTGGACTACAGATGGAAAACCACAAGCATTAAGATTACTATTTGACTATGTGAATCTTGAAAAAGAGGAAAAAAAGGAGACAGAAGCACATTATTGGCAACCTAAAGCTATTGATAATAATGATCCTAAAATTCCCTATCCAGTGACAGAAAAACCAAGTTTAGAGAGTTTTAAACAAGAGGTAAAAGCAGCTTTAGATACCTTAGATCAAGAAGATGTTACAAATCTCTCTTTGTTGACATTAATTGTGGAAAAATTTGGCTCATTTATTAGTTTTGGAGCAGAAAATATAGCCTTAATAGATTTGGTTAAAAGTACAGCCGCAGTAGCAGCAGCTTTAGTAAATAATTCTGAATCTCAAAATATTACTTTAATTGCTGGTGATTTATCAGGGATTCAAAAGTTCATTTATACTATATCTTCTGATGGTGCATTAAAATCATTAAGAGCGAGGAGTTTTTATTTGGAGTTAGTTACTGAAGAAATAGTACAACAATTACTAGATAAATTACAATTAACTCGGACTAATGTAATTTATGCAGGTGGTGGTAATTTATATATTTTGGCATCTGGAAAACCAGGAATTAAGCAACTAATTCAAGAAGTTAGTCAAGATTTTAATAAATGGCTTTTGGATGAATTTCAAGGTAAAGTATTTCTGGCTTTAGATTGTTTTTGTTTTCCTAAAGATGATCTTAAACCAGAAGCTAAAACAGAAGATAAAACCTCTAAATTTGCAGAACATTGGTCAAAAGCAACCAAAAATTTAGCTAAACATAAATCTCAGAAATTTTGTACTCCAATTAGTGAGTTTAGTAAGTTCATCAAACCACGTTATAGTCATCAACCTTGTCGTGTGTGTTATCGTGATGATATAGAATCAGATAAGTTAAAAGCTCTGAATGATAATGAACTAGATTCAGTTTTAGCTTGTCCAAATTGCCGAAGTATGTTTGAATTGGGAGGGCAATTATTTAAAGTTAATGCTATTGTGAGATCAAAACAACCAAAGATATCTAAAACATTACATACATTGTCATTTTCTGGAGGTATTTACTATCATCTTGTTGAAAATTGGAAACAAATAGATCCTACTGCTGATACAGTTTTATTAGTCAATGATTGGACATTAGAACATTACCAATTCAAGAATTTTAATAATGTTTATCCTTTGCTGTTAGGTAACTATGGAAAGCAAGGAGAATTAGGCTTTATGCGTGCTGAAGAAATGGCAGAAAAAGCCCAAGGAATTAAAAGAGTTGCATCTTTAAGAATGGATGTAGATAGATTAGGACAAATATTTGCTAAAGGTTTAGGTAAAAATCAAACATTACCTAGATTAGCAGGACTTTCACGGCAAATGAGCTATTTCTTTAAGGTTTATCTCAATAGTTTGGCAAAGAAAAGAATCGGAAATATTCCTGAAAATTTTAAACAATTGTTGCCAAAAAATGAGGAATATAATATACTATTTATATATGCTGGGGGTGATGATTTATTTATTAGTGGTGCATGGAATGAAGCAGTAAATTTTGGCTTTGATGTTTATCAATGTTTTCGATCTTATACAGGATATAATCCAGATATTACCCTATCAGGTGGAATCAGCATTGATACACCTAAATTCCCTCTTTATCAAGCAGCAAAATCTTCTGGTCATGCTGAAGACGCAGCCAAAGGAAATGGTAGAGATAGTTTAGGATTATTTGGTCAAGTTTTTAAATGGAGTGAGTGGTTGGGATCAGAAAATATCAATATTTCAGATATTGAAACATTTGATAATGAAATAAAAAAATATTTAGGAGTAAATGCAAATATTGATCTATTTGGTATCTTACCATTTGTGAAAAAATTGGAAGAACAGCAAATAGAAATCAATTATACTCGTAGCTTTGTTCGCAATTTATTAGATACTGCTCAAATACAAAATTTGAAGATTGAAGAAATTGAGATGAAACGTAAAAAGGAGGAATATAAAGACGAAATCAAGGACATTCGTTACTATTTACACTTACCTAGAATAGCCTATACTTTGGCTAGATTACCTAATAAAATAGTAAATAACGATAGTTTTATTCCCATTCGTAAATCATTACTGAATCCTTATAACTCACGTTATTTTCAGGCTATAGCTACTTGGATTGAATTATTAAATCGTGGATAATTATATGCCAGAACCCATTAAACCAAAAATATCTTCTCCATCAGTAAGTTCCAATCAATTATCAATTTCTCAAAATAATATTAGTGGTACACATAATATTGTTGATGAGATTAAAAAAACTATTGATGGATTACCAGAAGGATTAAAAACGTACCCTATTAGAGATTTAGTTAACCATGCTAAAAACTTTGGTCCATATCTCAAAAACCAAAGATTAGAAACTAATCAAGTGCGTAAATTTCTGGATGCTGTTAATCGTTTAAAGGCTGAATTAGCTGAAAAAGGAGAATTTTCTGCAATAGAAATAGATGTGGTATTACTGCAACCCAAATTAGCTTATGCAGCAGCGAGACAAAGAGCAGCAAAACCATTAAGTGATGTGATGTCAGTTGCTATTGATAAAGTTCATAGCAAAGAAGATTTTGAGCGGTTAGTACAATTTTTAGAATCAATTATTGCTTATCACAAAGCAGAAGGAGGAAAATAATCATGACAGTATCTTATTTACAAACTCCCTTGTTAGGAAAAGTTACTCTCAAGTGTCAATTAACCGCAAAAACAGGGTTACATATTGGTGGTGGTGGTGAAAATTTAGATATTGGTGGATTGGATAAACCAGTAATTAGAGATCCTTTAACTAAATATCCATATTTACCCGGTTCATCAATTAAAGGTAAATTAAGAGCAACATTAGAAAGGTTATTAAATAAACCTCTAAATCGTCCTGGTAGTCGTGATACTAGACGTTATGAAAGTGATGATTTAGTAGATGGTTTTACCGAAGTAGAAAGAGATCGTTTTATCCGTTATGAAGGTGCGAGAACTTGCCAAATTAGCCGTTTATTTGGTTCTACAGGTGGTTCTAACTTTTGGATACCTATAGAGTCAGCAAGAAATGAAGGATTATTTTCTGATAAAAGTCCTACAAAAACAATTGAAGGTCAAAATTGTGTAAAAATTTCTAGCGGTAGAAATGCAACAAGTCGGTTAATTATTAGAGACAGTCATTTACATCCAGATTCTGCAACGCAATTAAAACAAGTAGATACTGGTTTGTTTATGACAGAATGGAAATTTGAAAATAACATTGATAGGGTTACAGCAGCAGCAAATCCTCGACAATTAGAAAGAGTTCCTGCGGGTTCAAAGTTTAATTTTGAATTAGTTTACACGATAGAAAATGCAGACCAAGCAGTTAAAGATTTAGAAAATATAGCGATCGCTCTGGCATTTTTAGAAGATGACGCATTAGGTGGAAATGGTTCAAGAGGATATGGAAAAGTAGT
Organism: Aphanizomenon sp. CS-733/32; assembly: GCF_028330045.1. Taxonomy (NCBI): domain Bacteria; kingdom Bacillati; phylum Cyanobacteriota; class Cyanophyceae; order Nostocales; family Aphanizomenonaceae; genus Aphanizomenon; species Aphanizomenon sp. CS-733/32. Next base: position 8,255 of record NZ_JAQMSE010000092.1, on the reverse strand, counting down.
ATTTGAAAACTTCCTTTTTACCTATCGTAGTTTAGATCAATATCGGCAAATGACACAAACACCAGGAGGAACATCAGCAATACAATCATTAGAACCTATTGCTAATACCGCAGCACTTTTAGAGAACTTCAGAAATTTGCGTGAGTACATCCAGCGATTATTACCAGGGAATTAATTATGAGTGTTTGGAAATTAGTGAAACTCAATTTTGGTAACAATCCCGCGCATTTTGGGGAACTAGGAATAGGAATGGAAGAAACGAGCGATCGCGTCCGTTCTGATAGCCTATTTAGTGCATGGGTTAGTAACTATGCGCGAATGTTTGGGAAAGATGCAGTAGAGAAATTATTACAGTTATTTCCTACTAAAGAACATCCTGAACTAATTCCACCATTGAGAATTAGTTCCACCTTTATTTATCGAGAGGTAGAGAAAGATGGAAATAAAAATACTATTTATTATCTCCCTCGTCCTCTCAAATTCCCTATCAACTATCCAGATGATGATTTAGCATTTTTCAAAACTTATAAAAAGCTGAATTATTTACCCTTAAAAATTTGGCAAAGATGGTATCAAGGACAAGGATTTACAGAGGATGATAAAAATGAATTAGAAAATCATCGTGAAGATAAACCAGAGGGAAAATTAGCAACAGCAGAAACATTTAATTACAAAAAAGCCTGTAAAACTCATCAACTTCCAAAAATAGGAATTGATAGAGTTACCACAGCTACTAACCTTTATCATACAGGCTTTGTTCACTTTGCTAGTGGTGATGGTAGTGATAAAAATACCGCAGGTTTATATTTTCTTGTGGAACTTTCTCCAGAAGGTGAAAAATTAGCGGATAAATTGCAAGCTGCTTTACATCTTTTAGGGGAAGAAGGAATAGGAGGAGAACGTTCTAGTGGTGCGGGAAGATTTACTGCTCAATGGTTAGATTTACCAAAGATTTGGCAAGAAGTTGTTAATTTTAAAGGTGGTAAATTTCACACTTTAATTAGCTTATTTTGGGATTCTAACCTGCAACCAGACTTTCTAAACAATTCCAGTTATGAAATACAAGAAAGAGGAGGTTGGATAGTAGAAAGCCAAATTCGTCGTCAAATGGTGCGGATGTTTAGCGAAGGTTCTGTTTTTACCTCCTCACTTTTAGGAAAACTGGTAAATGTCAAACCGAAAGAATTTACAAAACATGAAATTTACCGTAGTGGTATTAGTTTAACCCTACCAATTAATACAAAAGAGGAAAAAGATAATGACAATTGCTGCTGAATTAGCATTAAAAAAACCTGACTTTTATGAAACTAGAAAAATACAGTTAACCAGTCCTATTTTACATATTGGTTCATCTGTATCTCGGTTAAATCCCTTTGAATATGTACAGACAGCAAAGAAAGTTTATCTTCCGAATCAAGAAGCATTAGCTAAAGCATTATTAAAAAAAGGAGGAAGGTTTTTAAATGATTATATTCAAGCAATTGAAAATAATGAAAATATCACCAAACTTTTAGAACAAGCATTTGGTAATGAATGGTGGAATACAAAAGATACTAATGAAAATCCCATTTTTCCTGAAAATGCAATTAGTCAGAATTGGACACAAGAAAAGATTTCTGATTTACGTCCGATGATTCGTAATGGTATAGGATATTTGTTTATCCCTGGTTCATCTATTAAAGGAGCAATAAAAACCGCAATACTTTATCATTTATTAAAACATCCAGATAAATATAAAGTTCCCCAAACTAGCAGAGTAAGTGAAATTGAAAAACAACTGAAAGCAAGATTAGGAGAATTAAGCAGTAAACGTAATCAAACATTTGCTGATGATAAAATTATGGATAGTTTATTTTCTGACTTTTCTTTAATTTATCAAGGTAAAACATTTAGTGGTAGTAGTCAAAATACAGATATTTTACGCTGTTTAAAAGTTAGTGATTCAGAATCATTAATTAAAACAGAAGTGACTGGAAGAACAGGTAGACCAAGTGTTGTAAATTTACCAGTAGTGGTAGAAGTAGTGGTTTCTAGTAGATTTGATGATTATAAAGCAAAATATAAAGCCTCGCTTTATGTGGAAATGGTCAGGAATGTGAAAACAGAATTTACTATCACATTGGATAAAGAAATGTTGAGTTGGTTTAAACATAAACAAGGAATGAAATTACCATTTAATAACATTGATGAATTATTACAAATATGCCAAGAATTTGCACAAGAACAATGGGATTATGAACATGATTATTGGAGTGCAATAGAAAATAATCCTAAAGCATCTGGTAGGAATTTAGATTTTAGTAATATTGGTGATTTTTACGAACCCGAAAAATGTCCTTATGGAATGCGATTAGGTTGGGGTAGTGGGATGACAGGAACAACAGTAGGGTTATGTTTTGATGATGAGTTGAGAGAAAAATTAAGAGATATTTGTGGTATTAAAGCACCTGGTTTTGAAGCTCCAAAATCGCGGAGAACTATTGTTACTTCTGATGGGGAAATTAAGCTAGTACCAGGATGGGTTAAGTGGAAAATATTGTAATTTATTCGTTAATTTATTGATTATGATTGGAAAAATAATTCATGACCGTTATAAAATTGTATATTTTTTAGGGGGGGGAGGATTTGGTAGAGCTTATTTAGCTAAAGACATAAATTCTTCAGATAATAATTGGTGTGTACTTAAACAGCTTAAATCCGTATTTAATCCACTGAATAATATGAATTATGAAACAGCAAAACGACTATTTTATACTGAAGCAGAAACTCTTAGAATCTTAGGGAACTATAATCAAATTCCTAAACTGTTTAATTTTTTTGAAGAAAATCAACACTTGTATTTAGTTGAAGAATTTATAGATGGATATGAATTAAGTGAAGAAATGAATAATAGAAGTTTTAATGAACAAGAAATTTATAATTTACTATTTGATATTCTGACAATACTTAAATTTGTACAGGATAATAATGTAATTCATCGTGACATTTCTCCAGATAATTTGATTAGGAGAAAAGAAGATAATAAACTTGTATTAATTGATTTTGGTGCTGTAAAACAGTTACTTATTGATCCTGATGGTAAACTAAGAAGAAAAAATACGATTACTATCGGAAAAGAAGATTATATGCCACATGAACAAGCAGATGGTAGACCAGGCTATTATAGTGATATCTATGCTGTAGGTATAATTGGTATTCAGGCTTGTATAGGATATATACCTTCAAAAGATTATGATTCTGGAGAGATAACTTGGAAACATGATTCATATATTAGTTCTCAATTAGCAAATATTTTAGATAAAATGACAACTTATTATGTTAAAAATCGTTATCAATCAGCTTTAGAGGTGTTAACTGATTTAGAAAAATTATCATATTTATACATAAATTCAGATAATCAAACTTTAATATCCTTTAAGTACAATTATACTCAACAATGGTATACAAGAGGCAATAATTTGAAGAACATTAAGCATCATAATGAAGCTATTCTGCTATATAAGAAAGTGTTAGAAATCAATCCTTCACATTTTGGATCTCTTTTTAATATGGGTGTAGCTTACAGTTATTTAAGTCTTTATGAAGAAGCTCTAAAAGTATTTAATAAGTTACTAGAAGTAAAACCATTTAATATTAAAACTTTATTGCAGAAAGGTATAATTTTATATAAAATGATGCTTTATGATGAAGCCTTTAAAATTTTTGAAATTGTGACTCAAACTCAACCGAAGCAAGCATTAGCTTGGTTTTATAAAACTCTTATTTTACAACAACTTAATGAACAAGAAGCAGTAATTGATGCTTATCAAGAAGCCGTAAAACTCAGACCATACTATCAAAATTTACTAAATTCATATTTGTAGGTTCAAATGCTAATCAATTCTACATTTACCTTAACTGTACCCACATCAATAATTTTACCCCGTCCCTATGGGTTAGAATTAATCAAACAACTACATCAAAAACTCAACCTAGAAATAGGAACTGAAAACATCCCCTCAGTTTCCTACTCAGGAATTACAGGAGATTATTTAACATCCAGAGATTTTATCACATTCCATCCAGAGGAATTTTATCAATTATCCTTATCTGGATTAAATGAAACATCTGCTAAAGCAATTTCTCATCTTCAATTGGGAGATTCATTAGAATTTTTAGGAGCAAAATTTAACATTATTAATCGGGAAGATGAAATCACTAGTTATGAGGAATTATATACAGCATTAGTAGGAAATGAACCCGAACCTATCAGAAATTATCACTTACAATTTATCACTCCTACGGCATTTTCTCAAGGTAATTCAAAATTATGCTTACCTGTTCCTACATTAATGTTTCATAGTTGGTTGGAAAAGTGGAATAATTTTGCACCTGTTTATTTAGGAGGTGATGAATTAATTGCTTATTTGAATAATGCAATATTACTTAAATATCACAAAATTCAAACACGAACTTACCAATTACATAAGGGCTTTGTTAATGGATTTATTGGTGATGTGAGGTTACAAGTTTTTCAACGTGCTGATCCTTTATTAGCAAATGTGGCTAATTTATTAGTTCAATATGCGCGGTTTGCTGGTACGGGAATTAAGACACGGTTGGGAATGGGACAGACAATTATAAAAAACTGAAAATTTGAGGAATAAAAAGATTATGGAAACCATGATAATGACTGTAGGAACTTCACTTCTTACAAATCGAGATGAGAATTTAGAAAAAAAACGTCCTTGGGTGGGACAGAAAAACATAGGCGATCGTAAAATAGCTATTCAATGGATGAGTGAAATAGATCCAGAACTTATTAGTGCTGAAACAAATACAATATGGCGACTTAATCCTAATTTTCATGATGAAATTTTATTGCTACATTCAGATACTCCATCAGGGTTAGAATGTGCAGAAGTCTTAAAAGAATATCTAGAAAGTATTCATCATCAAAAAGATGTTTCATTACATCCAATCCCAGGAATTAATTATGATTTAGATGAGTCAGCTTCAGCACTAGAAAAAATGGCGGTACTTCTGAAAGATTTGATTACACAATCAAAAGGAAATATTACTTTAGCCGCAACAGGTGGTTTTAAAGCCCAAACAATGATTATGGCACTAATAGGTAATACCTTTAAAATTCCTGTATGCTATGTTCATGAACAGTATAAGGCTCTTATTTATTTACCATATTTATCTGATACTGCTGAACCTCAAGTATTAATAAAACTTGCTAATTTACCTGAATCTGGTTTAGATAGGTCACAAATTATCAGAGTTCAAAATAATTCCTATGGACATCATAGACCAAAGGTATGGAAAAAAGTAGAAAAAATGCTTCAAGATATTCCTTGGGTTGAGTATGTCAGGTTTGATCAAAATGCGTTTTCTGCTCCTAAAAATCAAATAAAAGCAGCTACAAGAAAAACTGGTGATGGTCGTCATATATTTTGGATTCACTTATATGAAAGTGAAGAAAAAAAGATGGCTGTTTCTGTGGAAACTACAGGTTATACACCAGAACATTTGGAACAAGCAACAAAAGAACTACGCGAACGCTTAGGTAGATTGATTTAAAAGGAAAATTTAACTACTTACCCCTACAAGAAAATTACAAGAAGATAAAAAGGAGATAAAAATGCAACTTTTAACCGTATTAGGAACAGGTAGATATGAAAAAACTTGCTATACTTGGCAAGAGAAACAACTAGAAACTCGTTATGTAGCTCATGCTTTATGTGAATTTTTTCAACCAGATCAAGTAACAGTATTAGTTACAAAAGAAGCAAAAGAAGCACATTGGAATACTCTACAAGAAACATTAGGCGATCGCTTTAAATCTACAGATGTTCTCATTCCTTCAGGAAAAGTAGAAACTGAAGTATGGGAAATATTTGATGCAGTGGTTAATTCTGTTGAACCTAACGCCAAAGTTTTATTTGATATTACCCATGCTTTTCGTTCCATTCCTCTTTTAGTGTTATTAGCAGCAGCATTTTTACAAAAAGCCAGAAATGTAGAAATTGTGGGAGTTTACTATGGTGCATTTGAAGCAAACCGCGAACAACCACCTATTTTTGATTTAACTCCTGCAATTAAATTATTAGACTGGTTAACCGCTACTGATAAATTTTTAAGTACAGGTTCATCAGTTGAATTAGGAAATTTATTGAGTACAATTCAACAAGATTTTTACCGTAGTGGTAAACAAAAAACATCAGAAATTAGACCAATTAAACTCAGAATTTTTGGCGATCGCATTCAAGCGTTATCGCGTTCTATTGAATTAGTTCGTCCTATTGACTTAATTACAGAATCAGCAAAACTTCAAAATATTCCCACCTCTGAATTGCAAGAGGAAGTAGGTGCGTTTGCTAAACCTTTTGAGCTTCTTTTGACCCAAATTCAAAATGATTATAGTCAATTTGCTCTCATAAATATTGAGCAAAGTAGTCCTCAAGAACAATTGCAAAAACAATTTCTGCTTTTACGTTGGTATATTGCGAAAAAGCTCAGTTGTCAAGCAATTTTATTAGGTAGAGAATGGTTAGTTTCTGCCATTTGCATAGCTGATGGAATTAATGATTATCGAGATAGAATTAAACGTAAAGATATAGAAACACAACTAGGACAAATGACAGGAGCTAATCCTAATTTTAATCAGCCAATAATTAAATATGTTACCAGTGCTGAAAAACTAGGAGGTTTGTGGTCAACTTTAACAGAATATCGTAATGATATTGCCCATGCTCAAATGCGTCCTGCTGATATTAGTGCTGCAACATTAGAAGAATATGCACAGAATAAATTAGTTCAAGGATTATCAGAACTACTACCTGAATTTACGGCATAATACTATATTTACCATACAATTTAGTATTTTGTAGGCAAGTTAAACCGAAAGGCAAAAACTAGCCTAAAATAAAGGGAGTTGGTAAAACTAGTTTTACTAGCTATGTTTTCTCTCCCTTTTTTCAGTAACAACCTACCTTGAGTGAAAAAGCAAGTTATGAGTGAACAAACAAAAGATAAAGTATATTTAGTTACAGGTGTAAGAATAGCAATAGATAGCGACGATGGTATTTTAATAGCAGGAATACTTTCAGATAATCCATTTATAGAAGATCAAGAATCTGATTCCTCAGTGAACCCAATAGCTAACTTTGCGTTTACTAGACAACAAGCGACTTTTTTAAGAAATCGTCTAAATGAATTCCTCAAGGATGAAAAATGAATTCACCTAATAATTTAATTAAAAAATCTTGGCATTTTATAGATAAAACAGATACTTCTTGGAGTCATTTTGGAGAATCTTCTTTAGTAACTGAAGAATTAACTAATCTTGATGCTACAAGTAAAATAAAAGGATTATTAGAGAATTTGGCTGAAGTAGCTAATGTCAAAAGTGTTAGAGCTATAGCTTTAAGATTTCCTAATATCCATTGGGTTGATTTTGAATTAGAGTTACATTCTGATACAGAATTAGACTATGAAGATTGGAATAAAGTGCAAGACTTAGTAATTGATTGTGAATGGAAATTACGAGATGATTCTGGCGAAAAATGGTATTTTAATGCTGAACCTGTCAGCAAGTTTGCCACACTGAAAGAAGGTTCTAGAGTAATAGATATACATGAAAAAAAACAAATCTCTAGTTCCATCTCAACTTACTTTATCAATCTGGTTATAAGTTAATTAATCATAGACTTTTTTGACAACAATCATCATGACTTGTGAACACTACCTTGAGCAAGCTAAAACTAATGAACAAGCAGCACGTGATCTGGAAAAAACCTATCCAGATTGGACTGTAACAATGTGTTTTTATGCAGCATTGCACTGGGTAGAATACTATGCTTGTAAGACAGGTTGCGATATAAACCAGGAATACCCTGGGCCATCTCCCCATAGTTCTCGCAAAGATTATATCAGGGAACTAGCATTTGAACTAGGTAATAGGAGTCTACGTAATGCCTATATTGAATTAGAGTCTGAAAGCCGCAAAGCTAGATATTTACAAGATATAAATACTGGTGCAAAACTGTATTACACTAATAACAAATTTAAGGTTAATCAATCTTTTCAAAATCTACAAAAAATCAGGTTATTATTAGGAGGTTAAGTTTCAACAGTCTGCGACAAAGAACAGAAATCCTCGTGCAACGCTGGTCACAAGCTCAAAATGTCCCTTGTCCAGTTGTTACCCTACAAACAGGAGAAAACCCAGAAGACCCCCGTTTTGAAGGTGATATAGTCTTCTGCACCAT
>NZ_JAQMSE010000091.1:0-13269 GCF_028330045.1 Aphanizomenon sp. CS-733/32 | reverse complement strand
AGTTTTGTGGTCCTCAAAAAGCGATGGGTTGTGGAACGTACTTTTGGCTGGCTGATGGGTTGTCGTCGGTTAGTCAGAGACTACGAGTTATTACCTGAAACCTCTGAGACTTTTATCTATCTAGCTATGATCCGTATCATGCTCAGGCGATTGGCATAAATTTTGACTCCTCAAAACTTTTCAAACATCCTCTAACTGAACACCAGAAAACACAAAATATTGAATCCTTAAAACAGGATATAGCCGCAGGTATTCAACAACTTCAAAATGGTGAATACACAGAATACGATCAAAATAACTTATCTACTCTCATAACTTCAATTAAAGCACGAGGTGGGGAACTATATCTTACAGAGCTAACCTGAAACCTATTCACCAATTATAACACTATGAGTAGTATATCCTTAGAAATACCTGAAGAAATTTTAATTAGTCTCAAAGAAACCCCAGAAACTTTATCTAGGGAAATATCAATTTTAGCAGCAGTCAAACTGTTTGAACTTGGTAAACTGTCATCAGGAAGAGCAGCACAATTAGCAGGAATGTCACGGGTAGAATTTTTAATGGCTTTGGGACGTTATCAAGTTTCATCTTTTTCTTTAACTTCTGAACAGTTAGAACAAGATGTTAACAATGCCTAATTCTCCAGTTGTTGTTAATACTTCTCCTCTATTGTATCTGCATCAAGTTGGCTGTTTAGAATTACTGCAAAACTTGTATAGTGAAATTTTCACTCCTCCTGCGGTAATACAAGAACTAGCAGTTGGGAAAAATCAAGGGATTAATGTACCAGATATTAATGCTATTGAATGGATTTCTATTACTCCAGTAAAATCAATTAGCTTAATTCCTGCTGTGATAGATTTAGGACAAGGAGAAGCGGAAGTTTTAGCTTTAGGATTGGAAAATCCTGGCAGTTTATTGATTTTTGATGACCAATTAGCTAGACGAATGGCTAATATATATAAATTAAAATATACGGGAACACTTGGGGTTTTAGTAAAAGCGAAAAAACTTGGTTATTTGTCCTCTGTTGCTTCTGTTATTACAATGCTACGTCAACAAGGAATGTGGTTGACAGATAATATTATTAATGATGTCCTCAGATTAGCTGGAGAATCTTAATCCGTTGACTTGAGATAAAGCTATTTCTCCAGGAATTAACTCAACGGTATGATTATGAATTTCATCACGGCGTTTTTTAGCTTCTATATTCGATAGATTTTGGGTGTTTTCATCAATATCAGATTCTAGACTTTCCAAGGATATATGAAACACATAGATGTGTAAAGGTTTAGGCTAAAAACCCATCCCTTCTGCCAGTGAGAGAAAAAATAAACCAAAAACAGGTTAAAACCGACTTTACAGCGATTTCCAATCATATAAGGTACATTTTAGCCCCCTCATCGCTTGCGGGGAGGGGGTTGGAGGTGGGGTTTTTGTTCCCTGGCTGACTACCCACCCCCAAAAATGCTAATGTAGAAGGTGAAAATCAATTTGTGATTTCTTTGTGTTTTCCCGTAACTACCCTGCTGTATTCCTGAGTTTGTGCTTTTTACTATCCTTAACAGCCTGTACCAACAGTCCATCTGCCAAAAACCTGGAACAATCATTAGCGGCTGACCCTCAGTTGCAAAATAATCCTGTTCCCCTTGGCAAACCTCAGAGTCAGCAAACAACACCAAACCCCAACACATCAACAATTAAATTACCGGCTGATTTTCCCGCAGATATTCCCATTTACCCCAACGCCAAACTAGAGGAAGTTACACCAGCTAATTCGGAAAATAAAATATCAATTCGTTGGCAAAGTGCAGATCCTAGTAATATAATCACCAGCTTTTACCGCCAGCAATTTCAGGCTAAAAACTGGCAAATTGTCCAACAGCCTCAAGATGATGTAGATGGGACTTTTTCCGCCAAACGCAATGATTTACTTATCAATGTGACAATTAAACCACAAACCGTCACCAAAGCTGAACCCAATCAACCGCAAACAGCCACTAAATTATTAATTGAATATTCATCTCAAATTACGTCTACTAACCCAGTTACCCCTTCAGATCATCCAGAATTTATCGGTCCAGTATTACCTAAAACTGATAATACTAACGTAGTCACCCAGCCAACCCTACAGCCAACCACCCAACCGGAAACCTTAACAACCCAGGAATTTACTGATATTCAAAAAGCACCTCCAGAATGGCGAACTGCTGGCAGCAGCGCTTCGCTGTCTCATACTCAAGACTTAGCTAAATTAGGTATTTTATCCATTGAACCGAAAACCAACGAATTTCTCCCTGATAAAATTATTACCCGTCGAGAATATGCTCGCTGGCTAGTTGCAGCTAATAATGCCATGTATGCTAACAATCCCGCTAAACAAATTCGGTTAGCATCCTCCAGCACTCAACCAGCTTTTAGGGATATCTTAACCAAAGATCCCGATTTCCCCGTCATTCAAGGATTAGCCGAAGCTGGGTTAATTCCCAGTGCTTTATCTGGAGATGCCACAGCGGTTTTATTTCGTCCTGACGCACCCTTGACACGAGAACAATTAATCCTCTGGAAAGTTCCTTTAGATACTCGCCAAGCCTTACCCGCTGCCAATTTAGAAGCCGTGAAACAAACTTGGGGGTTTCAAGATGCGGGTAACATTGAACCGAAAGCATTAAAAGCAGTTTTGGCTGATTTCCAGAACGCTGAACAATCAAATATTCGCCGAGTTTTTGGCTATACAACCTTATTTCAACCCAAAAAACCTGTAACTCGTGCTGAAGCTAGTTCAGCTTTATGGTATTTCGGTACTCAAGGTGAGGGAATATCAGCAGCGGAAGCTTTAAAGCTGAAAAGGTGAGTTTTATTTGATTTTGAGTAAATATCTGACAGGCTATTGTGCCTGTCATTTTCTACCGATTTCTAATTCTTGACTTTACATTTACGGTGTAGGTGTAGGTGTAGCCGTTGGTTTAACTGTTGGTTTAGCCGTTGGTTTAACTGTTGGTTTAGCTGTTGGTGTAATTGTTGGTTTAACTGTTGGTGTAATTGTTGGTTTAGCTGTTGGTGTAACTGTTGGTTTAGCTGTTGGTTCGGGTTTAGTTACTGGTTTGGTAATGATAGTTTTAACTTCTTCATTTATTTTTTGGCGAAGTTGTAAATCAGCAATCCCAGTTTCTGAGAGTTGATGTTTTTTCTGGTATTCCTTTACCAACTCTTCTAACTGGGGACTGTAGAATTGATCACGAGGGAGTAGAGTTTTTGGTTTAAGTACGGTATTCAAATTAGCTTGCAAAATTTGCACAATCATAGCAGCTTGATCTTGGGTTTGGGGACCTGCTTTCCCATCCACCTTTAATTTGTAGCCTGTTTGAAATTGAGTGATAGCCTTTTTAGTTTCCTCATCAGTCAGAGGATCTTTTGTAACCTTAACGTTATAACCCAATCCACGTAATACGGATCGGAATTCATCGGGCCTATAGTTGCGCTGACGAGCGGCAAAAGTCATATCTGAGGATACAACACTTGCTGCTACTATACAGGTTAAAGCTATAGTTACTCTAGACTTGTTTAAACTACACCACATCATAAAAACTCCTTGGGATTAAATCCTTGATACTAAGACACTAGCAGGTAATTCTGAAGTTTTTTAACCTATGGCTTAACAATTAGTTATTAATTCTGATTAATTCGACTCTAATTGATTATTAATGAATATTAGGACTTACGCAACCATCATATAAATAAAGGAAATTGCGTCGTTTTCGGCTTTGGGAATAACTTATTGAGTAGGGTGCGTCAGATATACCAAATTATTGGGTCGACGCACCCTACAGGAGATAAAATCCACATTACATATTTAGAAAACTTTGTCAATGCGTAAGCCCTAAATATAACAAAAATTAGTTTTCGCCATCTGCCTAATATCTCCGCACTGATAAAAATATGTACCATTTCCGATCTATATAGATGTACTATAGTTTCAACGATATTAATTGCATCACTAAATAAGTATGCACTGAAGGGTAATAATTTCAGGTGTTGCTGAGTAAAAGTATGATTTTATTATGCCTACGGCACGCTGCGCGAACACGCAGAGGCGCTCCAGGCGCAGAGAGTAAGAGTTTGAGAAATGGAATTTTCGACTTTCATACCCCAGTTCACCAAGGCCTAATAGTAGAAGACTCCTAACCAGGACTTACGCAAAATATCTTTCAAACCCTCTTTTCTTCGTTCTCTTCGTTCCTTCGTGGTTCATTATTCCGTGACTTGTGCGTAAGTCCTACTAACTTCTGACTCCTGATTTCTGCTATAACATTCATGACACTGGTTTTCAAGCTGATGCTACTGTATTTCGTAAACCCCCAATTTACTTACTATAACTATAAATCATGAGTAAATTAAAAATTTCCCAACATAAAAACCTATGGTTTGAAAGAGTAATGGCAATTACAGCCACTGTTAATTTGGTATTGGTTTTCTTTGATTTAAGTTATGTACCATGGCGGGATTTTTACTTCCGTCAAGTTAATGGACTAACTCAACTATACGATCCTATTAAAGGTATTGAACCCCATCGTGATACGAAAAAATACCTAGAAATAGTAGCTGAATTAGAAGAACAGGTAACTCAAACAGGCTTAATTTCCTCGCAAGTCAAAGCTAAGTTAGAAACTATTCGTCTTCTCAGCAAAGAAATGATTGAAACGAATCCATTTGCAGGTGCAGGAAAAAGTGGAACTCTGGAAAAAATTAAAACCCGGATGCGAGAACATATCGGACAAGAATCTGCTAAATCTGCATTTAACACCTTTTGGAGTCAGGAATATTTATCTAAAAATGGTTGGAATCAGGAAATAGCTTTTTTTAACCAAAAAATTCGCCCTGGGATTGCCAAAAACTATTATCGAAAAATTGATGAAAATGGGGAATTTTTAGATAAATTTTGGATAATTGATTTACCATTTATAGTTCTATTTGCCATAGAATTACTAGGGCGTACTTTCTTAATAAAACGTAGATATAGCCATTTAAGTTGGTTAGAAGCAATTCTTTGGCGTTGGTATGATATATTATTACTAATACCAATTTGGCGATATTTACGAATCATCCCAGTTACCATCAGACTTGATCAAGCAAAGTTAATTGATTTTTATGTAGTTAGACGGCAAATTCATCAAGGTATTCTTGCTAATTTTGCAGAAGAAATTACAGAAATTGTCGTAGTCCAAGTAATTAACCAGGTTCAAGGTTCAATTAGACGAGGTGAAATTACCCGTTGGCTATTAGAATCAGATCATCTGCGTTCTTATATAGATATTAATAATATCAATGAAGTGGAAGCAATTTCTGGATTGTTAATTAAAACTCTGGTTAATCAGGTATTACCAAAAATTCAACCAGAAGTAAATGCAATTTTATGCCACAGCATAGCGATCGCTTGTCAACAATTACCAGGATATAGTAACATCCTCCTGTTACCAGGATTAGGTAAAGCTCAAACACAAATTAGTGAACAACTAGCCACGCAAATCACGAATAATATCTATGCTGCTTTATCCAGCACTATCAAAGATCCTGTCGCGGCAAAACTTTCTACTCAGCTAATAGAAAAATTCACAGCTTCATTTAGTTCAGAAATCCAGCAAAAACAAGTTTTAGTAGAAATTCAAAGTTTACTAAATGACTTTTTAGAAGAGGTTAAAATTAACTATATTCAACGTCTATCTCAAGAAGATATAGATAAGATATTGGAAGAAACTAGAAAAATGCGGACGGAGTCATCCAGTAGTGTGTCTATTCGTATATAAAAAGTTAGCCAATAGGTAGATGAGAATTAGGAGGATTTTTGTCAGCATGGGGTTTAGTTGTACTTATAATTCATTAAAACCATGAATAAGATCATCAATACCGATATTAATCAGATTGATATCAGGTTGCTTCTGGAAGAGATAAATCCCGAACAAGCAGAAACTTTATGTGGTGGTTATTGTCAATCATCAACGGGTGATCAAGATGCGTACATGAATGATATTGCTGAGATTATCAATAATGCTAAAAAACAAGTTGAAGGTGTAGATAATCAACGCAGTAATCAGAAAATTAATACCATAAGTAATTCCCAAAAAACCTACCTAAATGGGGTAGAAATACCCCGTAAGGGAAAAACCGCAGCTATATCCTTGTGAAATCCAAGTTAGCTAAATCATTAACTTTATGGAGAATGAATAAACTTTCATCTCCTCCACGACCAATTCTTAAAGTTTCATCTAAGTAGGTAATATCAAGAGTCGCAATTCTCCCTTGAGGATTATTAGCTGCTACAACTTTAAATGGATTTAATTTAGGGGTGTGAATACCCAAAATTTTTTCAATGGCTAAGTAACGTTTATCAAAATCAACATTGATACGTTTATCTGCTAACCCTGATGGATCTAAAGCAGGTTGAAAACTAGCTGTTACTTTCACATATCCTGATATAATTTTCAGCGGATGTTGCACTTGCGCTATATTAAAAAATAGTTTATCAGCAATATTAATTACTTGATAAACTTTACCTATTTGTAATCCCAATGGTAGAGAATCTAAAGAACGGATTTCTCTGGCTGTAGAGTATTGTAATTGCCAAGCACCTTCTAATAAAGCTATAGCATAAATGAGAGGTTGCGGGTGAGGATTGAGACTTTCTAATTCGGCTGTTAATTGTTCAATTTCTGCGACTAAAGTTTGATCAAGCTTTAAATTAGTAATGGGAGAACCATCACTTCTAGCTTGATTTCTCTTGATTGTTGCTTGTAATTTCTCTTTCAAAATTTGATTATTCATCAGATTAATTTTTTTGATAATAGTTAGAAGAACCCCACAACCAACTCCCTCTTCACAAGCGAGGAGGGGACTATGCTGTATATTTTCAAGTAAATAACCTGGCAGTTATTATCAACTACCAGGCTTTTGATTAATCAAAAATTATGTTATGGAAAAATTACAGAATTCCCCAGAAGTGGAGAAAACCTTGACCGGAAAATAGTTCAATCAAAGCTGCCGCTAAAAAACCGATCATTGCTAAACGGCCATTCCAGATTTCTGCTTCGGGTGTGAAACCCCAGCGCCAGCCGTTACGATCAACTGCTACAGGTGCAGTAGATGTTTTTGTTGCATTAGTCATGTTTAGCACCCCCATTAGGATTTACTAAGCTTTGTTATCTTATGTAAATAAATATAACATTTTTTTGCAAAAAAAACAATATTTATTTAGGGTTTGCTGATAGCGTAGCGTGGCGTTAGCCATATAAAGCTAAAACCGTTTATTAATAAAGGTTTCGCTGATTTTTATCACAAGAAAGTACCAGATTTTGGCAAATGGAGTCTCAAAATTGGTGCATTTTCCTGGGTTGGATTGAGAAAATTGAGGATATCCAGATAGTTGAAACTGTGAGGAGTCACTGAGAAACCCACACTCATTTGTTCGCGCCAGGCATAAGGGAGTGTGTGGAGTATGTCACACAACCTGAGTTCGGTGTTAGGAGTTTCCCCTTCGGAGACGCTACGCGAACGGAGTTATGATTTTTTCAAGGAGATCATCAGGGTTTGAGACTCATACTTGGGGCAGTTTTCCACAAATTATCTTATGTCGAACTCAGGTCACACAACGTGATCTGGTTCTAAGGCGCAGGGATAAGCTGAATCCCCTGTTTCTATCTGAATAGTAGAGTGTTTGATCCCGAAATGGTGTTCGAGTTCCTGGGAAACTTCCCATAAGAAAGCATCACCAGGATAACCTCCTGGCATGACTAAATGAACTGTGAGTGCGGTTTCCGTTGTACTCATAGCCCAGATATGAAGATCGTGGATTTTCGCCACTCCAGGACATTCAATTAAGTAATTTCTCACGGCACGGGGTTCAATTCCTGCTGGTACGCCATCAAGTGCTAAATTTACAGAGTCTCTGAGTAAATGCCAGGTGCCGACCACAACGACTCCCACAAGCACTAAGCTAATTAATGGGTCAAGCCATAGCCAATGGGTGAATAAAATCGCAATTCCGGCTACCACAACTCCCAAGGATACCAGGGCATCAGCAGCCATGTGTAAAAATGCGCCCCGAATGTTTAGGTCGCTTTTACTTCCTGACATAAACATAAGTGCAGTAGCAGTATTAATGATAATACCAACTAGGGCAACACCAATAATTGTGCCTCCTGATACTGGTGCGGAATCATGAAAACGACGAATGGCTTCCCAAGCGATCGCCCCCATAGATAAAAGTAAAACTACGGCATTGGCTAAAGCTGCTAGAATTGAGGAGGCACGCAGTCCATAGGTATAGCGGTGACTGGGAGGACGACGAGCAAGGGAACTTGCACCCCACGCCAGGAGAAGTCCCAATACATCACTCAGGTTATGACCCGCATCAGCAAACAAAGCCAGGGAATGTGCTAGGTAGCCGTAAGTAGCTTCAACGATAACAAATCCTATATTCAGTGCTGTCCCAATAGCAAAAGCCCGACTAAATGTTGCTGGGGTGTGACTGTGATGATCATGGTGGTCATGTGTCATGGTGGTCTGGGTGTAAAGGATGGATGTTTTTTCACGCAGAGACGCAAAGGCGCAGAGAGTAAGAGTTTGAGAGATGGAATTTTTGACTTTCTTACCTCAATTCTCCAACGCCGAAAATTCTATGTTAATTCTGATTTTTGAGTTAATATTCAGGGATATTCATCTTTGCAAATACCTTTTTCTTCTTTCTCCTGACTCCTATAGCCAACCTCGCAGGCTATAAATAAAAGTACCAATATATTCTTTTAATGCACTTGTGAATTGATCTAAATTATCGGCATCAGGTAATAAATTAAGAATTGCGGCTTTAGGAGTGTTGGTAAGTTCTTGAAGTTCACCTTGACTAACTAGAAAATCCGTGGGTGCGGGAATGACATTAATACCTTGACGTTGAAAAATTTTCAAGGATCGGGGTGTATGTATGGCTGAAGTGATTAATAATACTTTTTTGATTTGACGAGCTTCGAGGATTTTCTGAACATTGACAGCGTTCTCATGGGTATTGAGGGAATCGGGTTCTTGAATAATTGCTTCAGCCGGAACACCAATAGATGTGAGAATAGCTACCATGTCTGCTGATTCTGGAGAACCACTACCGCGCCAATCAATGCGACCGCCACTGAGGATAATTATAGGGGCTTTTTTCTGAAAATAGAGTTGGGCTGCATAAATTACGCGATCGCCTGCTTCGTTTAAATCTGCCATTACCCTGGGCCAAGTTGGTGATCTAGTTGCACCTCCTAAGACGACAATGGCTTCGGCGTTGGGGATTTGTGCAGTGGGGATGTTTTGCCATTCTAAACTGCGGACTAAGGATTTGGCCACCCAGGTATTGCTACAAACTACCAACAACGCTAAGGATAAGGAAATAGCGACAGTCGCAATGCGGGGATGTTTTCGTAAGGTGATTAAAGCTGCTATTAAACTTACACTTGCCAATCCTAACGGGTAAAAAAATAGGGGGATGATTTTAGATAAATATAAAAACATAATTGTTCTATAGCAGGGAACAGGGAATAGGGAATAGGGAATAGTTTCAGCTATCTGGATATCCTTAATTTTCCAAATCCGACAAAGAAAAATGCACCTATTTTGAGACACCATCAGCCAAAACTTTGCATTTTTTTGTGATAAAATCCGTAAAATCCTTATTAATAAACGGTTTTAGCTTTATTCAGCAATGCCTAAATAGTATAATGTAACGGTATAGGTTTTGGGAATGTCAGGATTTCTTAAAATTTAGGGGCAACTTCCTTCTGGTTGCTTTCATCTACACAAAAACAATCACAAGGATATCACCCCTAAATATTATGAGAAAAGTTAATATTTCTCAACTTACGGCAAATTGCGGATTAATCAGGTATTCAATATAGATTCAAGGTCAGACACCAAGCTAGTTTTACGCCCGACTCCTGCTGTATTATTCCGCAGTTACCAATTCAGTGCTACCTTTTGTCCGTTTGCGGGTCATGGCATTATAAACCATGATGCCGATCGCTTTAATTAGATTACCTTCCAACTCTTGGAACATTTTCATGTTCACACCAAAAGCGGCATTTGCTTCTTCGGTGATGCGATCGCCTGTAGCATCATCAATAGGCATAGCATCTAAATTGGCTCGATACTTAGCTTTAAATGCCTTCTCATCGGTAATATCTGCAAACTCATAAAAAGCAGTTCCTTCACCTTCACCTAGCTTCATTGCGGTTTGGGCAATACCTTTGAGGATTTGTCCCCCTGATAAATCACCTAGATAACGGGTATAGGAATGAGCAATTAATAATTCTGGTTCAGTTGCCGAAACTTCCCGAATCCGGTTTACATACTCCGCACCCGCAGCAGATAATTTGATTTGCTCTCGCCAATTGTAACCATAGTAGTAATCAAGGTCTTGCTCTAAGGTATATTTGCGGTTCAGTTCAGGAAAATAAATTTTGCTTAAAATTGGGTGATGCTTGTGTTTTTCCATTTCCTCTTCCATAGCGGAGTAAATGAAGTAAAAGTTAGCAACCAACTTGCGGTAAGAGTTTTTCTCCACAACTCCCTTTAAAAAACACTTGACAAAACCCACGTTTTCTGCCATTGTGTGTGCTTTTTTTGTACCTACACGTAATTTGCTTGCTAAATTGCTGTTCATATTATTAAAATTCTCAACTGTAAAAAAATTAACTGTGGAAGTTTTTTGTTCGTAATGGTGAAAAAACCCCATTAAAACGTAAGATTAAAACTATTTGATGAAACTTTATATTAAAAATAATTAAGCAATGAGTTCCTTTGGCGTTTTATTAGCGTCAAGAATAATGGCAGAAAGTGCTATTCTCCTGTGTGATTGTGTGGAGTTTTTAAATTTATGGTTTCATCAATGGCTCGAAATCAAGGCTGTATTTCCGAAATTGAGAATAGTGGGGTGTTTAATTCCATACCACTGCCAACTAATGCTTTATTTGGTACGGATGGCATTCGTGGCAAGGTGGGAGACTTACTGAATGCGCCTTTGGCTTTACAGGTAGGTTTTTGGGCGGGAGTTGTCCTCCGTAATTATGCCACTGTTCCCGGTCCAATTATTCTGGGACAAGATTCCCGAAATTCCAGTGATATGTTAGCAATGGCTTTGAGCGCCGGTTTAACTGCGGCTGGTTTGGAAGTGTGGTATTTGGGATTATGTCCTACACCTTGTGTAGCCTATCTGGCCAGCATCACCGATGCCATTGGGGGAATCATGATTTCCGCCAGCCACAATCCTCCAGAAGACAACGGAATTAAAATCTTTGATGCCCAGGGTGGTAAGTTATCTAAAGCCCTACAAAGCGAAATTGAGGCGGGATTACGAGGTCAATTATCCCCGGATGGGAGAATAAATCATTGTGGTAGACATTATTCCCGCCCTGAGTTAATCAAAACATATAGCCAGTCTATCCAAACTCCTTTGGCATCTGGACTGACTCTCGAAGGCATGAAGATTGTTTTAGATTTAGCTTGGGGTGCGGCTGTAGGTTTAGCACCTGCGGTATTTACAGAAATGGGTGCGGAGGTCATTTGTTTACATAATCAGGCAGATGGCGATCGCATTAATGTCAATTGCGGTTCTACACATTTAGATATTCTCCAAGCCTCAGTCATAGAACATCAAGCCGATATGGGTTTTGCTTTTGATGGCGATGCAGATCGGGTTTTAGCTGTGGATAATACGGGCAGATCCGTTAATGGTGATTATATTCTTTACCTTTGGGGTCGCCATTTACAACAAAAACAACAACTCCCAGATAATCTGATAGTTTCTACTGTGATGGCTAATTTAGGCTTTGAACGGGCTTGGGAACAAATAGGTGGTAAATTAATTCGCACCGCTGTCGGTGATCAATATGTGCAAGCGGAAATGCGAAAAACTGGGGGAATGTTGGGCGGAGAACAGTCAGGACATATCCTGTGTAGTCATTATGCCATGACTGGAGATGGCTTATTAACAGCCTTGCATATTGCAGCGGTGGTGAAAGAGGCTAATCTTTCTTTGGGAGAAATGGTAGATCAAAGTTTCCAAACCTATCCGCAAATCTTACGGAATGTGCGAGTATTAGATCGGGAGCGACGGTTAGGATGGGAAAGTTGTCAACCTGTCCAACAAGCGATCGCTAAAGCTGAAGTCGCAATGGGTGATCATGGTAGAATCCTAGTTCGGGCTTCGGGAACAGAACCCGTAATTAGAGTCATGGTAGAGGCCGCAAATGCTGAACTTGTCCACCATTGGACAAATCAATTAGTGGCAAAAGTTGAACAACACCTAGCTTGAACTTAAAATTTTGTTGCAAACCGCGACAGCCCGATAGGATAATCGGTCTTTTGTGTCATACTGTCACAGTAGAATATAGATGTTTTCTTAAAATACAGGGAATCTGACATGACTCTTCGTCTTGGTGATACAGTACCTAACTTTACTCAATCCTCTACTCACGGGGAAATTGACTTTTACGCCTGGGCTGGTGATAGCTGGGTGGTACTATTTTCTCATCCTGCTGACTTTACACCAGTTTGCACCACCGAACTCGGAACTGTTGCCAAACTTAAACCAGAATTTGACAAACGCAATGTGAAAGCGATCGCTCTCAGCGTTGATGATGTAGAATCTCATAAAGGTTGGGTAGGGGATATTGAAGAAACCCAAAACACCACCCTCAATTACCCTATTTTGGCAGATCCAGATCGTCAAGTTTCTGAACTTTATGATATGATTCACCCCAACGCAGCGGCTACTGTCACCGTGCGTTCTGTGTTTGTCATTGACAACAACAAAAAACTCCGTCTTTCTTTTACCTATCCTCCTAGCACTGGCCGCAACTTTGATGAAATTTTGCGCGTCATTGATTCTCTGCAATTAACTGATAATTACAGTGTTGCTACCCCCGCAGACTGGAAAGATGGTCAAGATGTGGTGATTGTCCCATCTTTGAAAGATCCTGAAGTTCTCAAAGCCAAGTTTCCTAAAGGTTATGCAGAAATTAAACCTTATTTACGGATGACTCCTCAACCTAATAAATAGGTTTTCATTGTCGGGTGGGTTAACAACAGTGTAACCCACCATTACTTAGAGGATGTTTGAAAAGTTTCCGGCGATTAGAAATCGCTACTACACAAACAAAGTCCACCTGCGTGGACTAACGAAAAATCAAGGCTTTTGAACCCACGAAGGTGGGTTTCGTCTGTGTAGCTGCGACTTCTAGT
>NZ_JAQMSE010000090.1:0-16769 GCF_028330045.1 Aphanizomenon sp. CS-733/32 | reverse complement strand
AGCTCAGGAAGCTCAAAATCAAGCCCTTGCAGCCGAACAGCAAGCTCAGGAAGCTCAAAATCAAGCCCTTGCAGCCGAACAGCAAGCTCAGGAAGCTCAAAATCAAGCCCTTGCAGCCGAACAGCAGTTAGCAGGTGAAAGAGAGAAAGTACAAATTTTAGCAGCACGATTGCGATCGCTGGGAATAGATCCTGATACAATACTGTTCGGTTAAGACTAAAAAGCAAAAATACGTAGGTTGAGTTGAGGAACGAAACCCAACATTTTCAATTCACTTCGTTCCATATGGCTAACGCCACGCAATGCTTACGCAATGACATTGTGTAATTAATTCTGTCTCACTACTTAGGGAACACCAAAGAATAAATTACCCAATTTCGTGGGATGGGCATCCTGCCCGTCCTTGATGATTAGCGGGCTTTTCGGCCCGCACTACAAGAAATTTTTGGGTATTTTTTTAATTGGATGTCCCCTATTTGCGATCGCTAGGCGTAAGTGAGTTGGCGTTAAAAATTGTCGTTATGGCAAGGCAAGAGGCAATGGGCAAGAGTAAAGAAGTTTTCGGCGATTTTACGTTTCTTTACACAGTTTGGTCTTATTGTGTTCACCTACTTAGATCCTGATAGTGTGGTTAATTAGGAAAAAACTATGACTACAACCATAAAGTTAACCGATGTCACCATCGAATATCCTAGCTCTGATGGAGAACCCGTGGCAGAAACCTATATACATCTCTATGCGATTTTAACTACTTTAGAAGTTTTAAAACAGTACCTAGCAGGAAGACAAGCAACGGTACTCGCAAATCAATTTTTATACTATGCTCAAAGTTTTCCGAAATTAAGAGTAGCACCAGATGTGATGGTAATTTTTGATGTGCCACCTGGGGGTAGAGATAATTATAAGGTCTGGGAAGAAGGTCAAGTTCCCCAAGTTGTCTTGGAAATGACTAGTGCCGGAACTCAAAGGCAGGATCAAGAGCAAAAGAAGTTATTGTATGAACAATTAGGGATTTTAGAATATTGGTTATTTGACCCGAAAGGAGAATGGATTAACAAAAAGTTACAGGGGTATCGTTTACAGGATGAGATTTATCAACCCATTACCGATAGTTTATCTCAGCCGTTGGGATTGCGTCTAGAAGTGGAAGGGGAGCTTTTAAGATTTTACCGTCTTGATACAGGTGATAAATTACTCATACCCACAGAATTGGCAGAAAAGGCTGAAAGTGAACGCCAAAGGGCTGATGATGCGGAGGCTAAAGTAGCAATTTTGGCTCAACGGTTAAGGGAATTAAGTATTGACTCTGATAGTTTGTAAGTAATTACCTGAGATAGATAAAATTTCACTTACAGCAAATTGTCATCAAACCCGGAACAAGAACCCCACCCCCAACCCCCTCCCCGCAAGCGATGAGGGGGCTAAGATGTACCTTATATGATTGGAAATCGCTATAAGTAGGTGAACACAATCAAACCAAACTGTCTAAAGAAACGTAAAATCGCCGAAAACTTCTTTACTCTTGCCTTTTGCCTCTTGCCTTTTGCCTCTTGCCTTTTGCCTTGCCATAACGACAGTTTTCAACGCCAACCTACTTATCTGAAAATTAATCGTCAACAATTGCACTCCTATGGTATAGAATGCCCAAATGACTTTTTTCCGGTGTGTAATGGTGATATAAGAATGATACTTTCTCTGAAGGATAATTTAAATTGGTTACAAGTGCAGCGTTATTGCGAACTCCTGCACGTCTTAGTTGGACGGACGCTGAAAGTCCGTTACCGGGGGTCTTTTCTAGGGGTTTATTGGTCACTATTGAACCCATTGATTATGACAGGGTTGTATACTGCCATCTTTGGTGCTACCTTTGCATCCTACTATGGTAACTCCATCATTAACTATATGCTGGCAGCGCTGACAGGACTGTTAGTAATTAATTTTTTCTCCGCTTGCACATCCCAAGCTTTAACCAGCGTAGTCGGCAATGGAGCATTATTAAATAAAATTCGCTTGCCGGTTAGTGTTTTTCCTGTATCAATGATTTCGTCCAATGTCTTTCAGTTTTCAGTGGGAGCATTTCCCTTACTAGCAATTATGACATTGCTTAATTCCAAAAGTCTCATCAATGTCATCGCTTTAGTATTTCCATTTTTAGCATTAATTTTAGTTTCTACAGGAGTCGGTTTTTTAGTCAGTGCTTTGTACGTATTTTTCAGGGATTTACCTTACTTTTATGAATTGGTAGTATTTGTAATTTGGATTAGCAGTCCGATCTTTTACCCAGCAGCTATTGTTCCCAAGCCGGTAAAACAGTTTTTAGGTTTGAACCCCTTATCCCCAATCATCGAAAGTCTCCGTCAGATTACATTATCAGGTTCTCCACCAGATTTAGGTCTGATTTGGGGGGCTTTACTGAGTGGCATCATTATTTTAGCCTTGGGATGGACTTGTTTTCACCTGTGGCGGCATCAATTTATGGATTTGCTGTAACATAGCTATCATTTGGTAATTGCATAGACTAGAACCAGATAGTTTATAATTAACCAAAGATAGTAATTTATCCTAATAAAATCTATGGCTTTAACCGCACAAGAAATAGAAGCATTAATGCCAGACTGCACTGAACTACTCAGCGACGAACCAGAAATGGAAAGCTCTTTACACTATACACAACTATTAATATTAGTAACTTGTTTAGAATGGTTATGGCGTAATAGAGAAGATTTTTTTATCGGTGCAAATCTTAGCGTTTACTATAGCCGACAACAGTTAAAAAATCGAGACTTTAGAGGACCAGACTTTTTTCTTGTTAAAGATACGGAAAAACGTCCACGTCTTTCTTGGGTAATATGGGAAGAAGATGGTAAATATCCCAATGTAATAATTGAATTACTTTCTGATTCTACAGCGAAGGTAGATAAGGGATTGAAAAAACAGTTGTATCAAAATCAATTCCGCACCCCTGAGTATTTTTGGTTTTCCCCGAATACCTTAGAACTGGTAGGATGGCGATTAACAGACAGTGAGTATAAAACTATTCCAGCATCAGAAAATGCCTGGTATTGGAGTCAGGAGTTAGGTTTATATCTAGGGGTTTGGGAAAATAAGTTAAGATATTTTACTGTTGAAGGAAGATTAGTCCCTACACCAGAAGAAGCTAATTTAGAAGAGATTAGAAAAGCTGAAGTTGAACGTCAAAGGGCTGAAGTTGAACGTCAAAGGGCTGAAGTTGAACGTCAAAGGGCTGAAGTTGAACATCAAAGGGCTGAATCTGAACGTCGAAAGGTTGAAGTTGAACGTCGAAAGGTTGAAGTTGAACGTCAAAGGGCTGAATCTGAATGTCGAAAAGCTGAATCTGAACGTCAGCGTGCTGATGACGCAGAAAATAAAGCAGATGTTCTAGCGCAAAAATTAAGGGAGTTAGGTATTGAACCCGATAGTTTATAAATCGCGGGGCTTTGCTTAATGGCATAATTATTTTAGCCTTGAGACAATACCTTGTCCATTTCCTGCTTTGTTGGGTTAAGCGACAGCGCAACCCAACGCTCATTTTGGGTTTTATGCTAATTGCTCCGCGAACGTTCACGTTCCACAACCCAATCTACAAATCAAGGCTTTTTTCCAATTTGGACAAGGTATTGCTGGAGATAGACTTGTTTTCACCTGTGGTGACATCAATTTATGGATTGGCTGTAAATGGAAGTAATACGTTTGGACAATGTTTCGCTGTGGAGAAGGACTCAAGAGGAATTTTCCTATGATTTAAAAAAAACGCTCCTATCTGTGGTAGAGGGTAAATATCGGCAACCTGCAAAGAAATTAGTTTTAGATAATATTGACTTGGTGGTTGCAAAAGGAGAAAAAAT
Organism: Aphanizomenon sp. CS-733/32; assembly: GCF_028330045.1. Classification (NCBI taxonomy): domain Bacteria; kingdom Bacillati; phylum Cyanobacteriota; class Cyanophyceae; order Nostocales; family Aphanizomenonaceae; genus Aphanizomenon; species Aphanizomenon sp. CS-733/32. The sequence goes on along the minus strand of NZ_JAQMSE010000090.1, from coordinate 12,903 downwards.
AGGTATAATAGGCTCTAACGGTTCTGGTAAATCCACTCTGTTAAAGATAATTTCTGGGATTTTACAGCCTACCACTGGTACTGTCAGAGTCCGAGGTCAAGTTGCGCCTTTAATTGAATTAGGAGCAGGTTTTGATGCGGAAATCTCTGTAATGGACAATATCCTCCTTTATGGTGTATTGTTAGGTTTTTCTAGGGCTGAGATGAAAGCAAGAGCGCGTTCTATTTTGGAGTTTGCAGATTTGGAGGATTATGCTTTAGTTCCAGTTAAGGGTTTATCTTCAGGTATGGTAGCTCGTTTAGGTTTTGCTATTGCCACCGATGTACAGCCAGAAATTTTAATTTTGGATGAAGTTTTATCTGTAGGAGATGAGAGTTTTAAGAATAAGTGCAAACAGAGAATGGAAAAATTCTGGGATGATAATGTGACTATTCTAGTAGTCTCTCATGATTTAGAACTTGTGAAACAATCTTGTGATAAAGCTATTTGGTTAAATCAGGGTAATATAAAATTGTCTGGAGAATCTGATGAAGTTGTAAGATTCTATCTTGAAGGTGTTAATCAAAACTAAATTTAGGTTTGAAAAATAATCTAAACCCATATCATTTTAATAATAAATGTTTAATAACTAAATTCATGTTACAAGTATGAACTATGATCGAACAAAATAACTTAGAAATTAATGTAGATGAATTAATGGATAAAATTAGACTGGAAGTAGCTAGTAGAAAATCTTCATTTCCTAGTAATCAAAATATTTCCAATGAAATCAATATTTTACAAGTTAATAATTTCCTAGATGGATTTTATCGCATTGAAGCTCTATTGAATAACTCAGAGATATATTATCAAGTTCCAACTGAGTTACCAGAAGAAATAGATAAATTTCCTTTCAGTATTGGAATTATCAAAAAAGTTATCTTAAAAATATATGGATTTATCTTCAAAAAACAAAGGGTTGTGAATCAAAATCTAATTCAGGCTCTTCGAGAATCTCTACAACTTAATAAAGGGTTAATGTCCAGACTTAACTCTGTAGAACAACGGATTAATTCTACAGAACAAAGGATTGATGTTGCAGAACAGAATCAAAATCTAATTCAGGCTCTTCGAGAATCTCTACAACTTAATAAAGGGTTAATGTCCAGACTTAACTCTGTAGAACAACGGATTAATTCTACAGAACAAAGGATTGATGTTGCAGAACAAAAGATTGATTCTACAGAACAAAGGATTGATTTTGCAGAACAAAAAATCATCAATGAAATTGATAATTTGTTGACAATATTAGATAATCCTTTAATTAAACTAAGTCATCTACTCAAAAAAATTGAATATTATCAACCCCTTTACAAAACACCTTGTTTACTTAAAAACTCCGTACCGCAAAGAAAGTGTGAGGATAGGTGTCAAGCTATAGAAAATACTCTTCTAACTTTAGGGAACAACTTAACAGGAATAAAAATTTTAGATGTAGGTAGCTCTTTAGGGTATAATTCTTTCTATTTTGCAGATAGAAAAGCTCATGTTTTTGCAATCGATAACAATATAGACAATGTGTTAGCTAGTCGCTTAATTTCAGAACTGAATGGTATTGATGTTTGTTTTAGAGTCGCTGAATTTGATTTAGATTATATTAATTTAATTCAAGAATCAGAATATGATGTTGTTCTTCTCTTATCAGTTATTCATCATATCATATATTTGAAAGGACTTGAATATACCAAAAAAATGATGAAAATACTTTTGGAGAGAGTACCAGTAATTATTGTAGAATTAGCTGTTAAAGATGAAGAAAATGAAGAAAAAGATTTATCTTGGATAGAAGCATTACCAAATGATTCCCTAAGCATCTTTGAAAGCTGCCAAGATATATATATCAATACAATAGGATATTTTTCTACTCATGTTTCTTCAGTTAAAAGACCTCTTTATGCAATCAGTAAAAAAGTAATTAAAATCAACAATAATATCTATCAAATAGATAAGTTAATATGGAAAGCTTATAAAGATTCATTAGTACCTAGCGGCAGACTCTACTATTTCAGCCAAAATAAATTTATTAAAGAATATTTATTCCTAAATCGTCTTGATTCTATAAAGAATGATAATAAAGTACAAATCGTATCTGAAATAGCAAATTTTATTGCCTTAAAAGATGAAATTGATGGTGTCCCCAAATTTTTTGATTATGAGATCAATGATCAGAGAGCATATATAGTTTTAGAAAATATTGAAGGACAACTATTATGTGATATTTTAAACGAGCTTGATAGCTCCAATCAAAAAAGAATTATTAATCAGCTAATTCAGATATTGGGAAAAATGGAAAAAAAAGGTTTATATCATAATGATATTCGTACTTGGAATATTATGGTTTCTGAGCAGAAAACCTTTATTATTGATATGGGTTTAGCGTCACCTATGGAAAAAGAGAGAAACATAAATTCTTTCTTGTGGATTTTATGGTCATTAAATCATAATTCAAGAGAGGGTACAGAATATGATAAGGATATTCCTTCTGATGACATTGCTGAATATGGCACTATTTTTTCGCCAATAGCAAACGCGATAATTAACGATAAAATTACAAGTTTCATTGAATTGAATAGAATACTTTTTCGATGAAAACAGTAATTATTATTGCGACAAAAATACTACAAATAAATATTAATTATGAGATCAATTTTCAGTAATTTAGCATTAACTAACAACCTACCAAAAATAGCAATTCTTAGTCCTTGTCTTACCGAAGGAGATGCGGTTAGTAATGATGTTATTGGTATGTATGAAGTATTAAGTAAAAATAAATATAATGTTAAAGTTTTTGCTGAAAATTGGACTCTTTTAAATCCACAAATTAATCATGTTAATAAAGTTCAGAATTTTTTGAATAAACCATCAGATATTTTAATCTATCATTATTCTGTAGGTTGGGATTATGGAATGAATTTACTTTACAATATTAATTGTAAGAAAATAATTAAATACCATAATGTTACTCCTCCAGAATTTTTTGAAGATATTTGTGAAGATTTTGTTATAGCTTGTAAAGCAGGTAGAGAACAATTAAAAGATTTAGTTAAAGTAAACGGAGATTTATATATAGCTGATTCTCAGTATAATCTTGAAGAATTAAATTCCATTGCTAAGCAAGAAAAGCAAGAGTTAAAAGGATTAGTTATATATCCTTTTCATCATATTGATAGTCTTCAAGAAATTGAAGCTGATCTGAATATATTAAAAATGTATAAAGATGAAAAAGTCAATATCTTAATGGTAGGCAGATTAGCTCCAAACAAAGGACATTTGGCATTAATTTCTGCATTTAATATCTATCACAAAGTATACAACTCTAATAGTCGTCTAATTATTGTTGGTGGTCAAGACCCCCGATTATCTGTGTATAAACAAATGCTAGATAATTATGTTAGAAGTTTAAATTTGCAAAACTCTGTAGTTTTTACAGGAAGAGTATCTGATCATGTTTTAAAAGCTTATTATCTGATTTCTGATGTCTTTATGATTACTAGTGAGCATGAAGGATTTTGTGTTCCCTTGGTCGAATCAATGTCAATGAAAATACCTATAGTTGCTTATGGATCAACAGCCATTCCTTATACTTTAGATAAAGCTGGTTTGGTATGGAAAGAATTAGATCCTTACCTTTTTGCTGGCTCTATTGAACAGATATTAAAGGATGAAAAAACTAAATTTGGATTAGGCATTATGGGATGGAAACGATATCAAGAATGTTTTACCAATAGTCAAATAGAGAAAAAATTTATGGAGATTTTGCAGTAGTCTTTATGAAAAAAATTGCAATTGTTGTTCAGCGTTGTCATGCTAGTATTACCGGTGGTTCTGAATCTTTAGCATGGCAATATGCAAATTTATTAAAAGAAGAATTTAATGTTGAAATAATAACAACAACTGCCACAGATTATGTGACATGGAATAACGTACTTTCAGAAGGATTAGAAACAATAGAAGGAATTAAAATTCGTCGTTTTTCTGTATCTATAAGTAGAAGTTCTTACTGGCATAAGTTACATCAGAAACTTCTTGATTCTTTTGAAGAAAAACAAAATCATTTTAATATCAATAGTAACAAATATATTCCTTGGAGTATGGCATTACAGGAAGAGTTTATTCGTCATCAAGGTCCTTACTCTAAAGATTTAACTCTATTTCTCAAATATAATTGGCATAATTACAGCATGATTATTTTTATTACTTATTTGTATCCAACAACTTACTTTGGAATAGAACAAATTCCTGAATCTAGCTTCATTCTTGTACCAACACTTCACGACGAAGCTCCTGCCTACTTAAGCGCTTACAAATATATGGCTCAGAAAGCAAAAAATATAATCTGGTTAACTGATGCCGAAAAAAAATTGTCTACTACTTTGTGGGGAAAACTATCAGGAGATGTGATTTCTATGACTATAGATATTCAACTTTATTCACCAGCTAAAATTAAAGAGCCGTATATTCTTTATTCAGGAAGAATAGATCAATCTAAAGGTTGCAAACAGCTATTTGATTTCTTCATTCGGTTTAAACAAGAAAATTCCTCGAATTTACGTTTGATATTAACAGGTAAATCAGTCCTTCCGATACCTAGTCATTCAGATATAGAATTTAGAGGTTTTGTTTCTTCTGAAGAAAAATTTAAGTTAATGGCTGGTGCTTCCGTATTCGTAATGCCATCTGCTTTTGAAAGTTTTAGTATTGTAACTTTAGAAGCAATGGCACAAAAAACTCCTGTACTGGTTAATGGGTTATGTCCTGTTTTAGTTGATCATGTAAATCTTAGTAATGGTGGTAAAATTTTTAATGATTATCATAGTTTTTCTCATAATCTAAAAGACTTACTAAGCAATACTAAAGCATCTGAAAACATGGGGAACTCTGGAAGAAACTATGTGTTATCAAACTATAGTCTGGTTTCAGTTCGCCAAAAGTTAATTGATTTAATTAATTGTAGGTAATATTTTTTGGAAAATTTAGTTAAAATCATGGTAGATCATGATCTAAGAGAATTAAGTAAAAATGATTTATAATGTGTTCAATGTTTAAAGTTGTTGTTGACGTTACTCCTATTGATTCTCAACCCAGTGGTGTGGGTTTATATGTTTTTAATTTAGTAGAAGCTTTGTCTAAATTAGAACATACAGAATCTTTTGAGTTAGGATTAGCTTATCAACCTGGATTAAAAAATTGGTTGAAAGGAAAGTTGGATTTCCCAGAAAATCTTCAATATTATTCAAATCTTTATCAGATTCCTATACCTGTTCGTCTTGCTAATCTTTTTTTAGATTATTTACCTCAAATTTTTCCTGATTATTTGCAACCAATTTTAGGACAACCTAATGTTTTTCATGGAACTAATTATACCGTTTATCCTTATAAAAATATTCAGAAAATTATTACTATTTATGATTTAAGTTTTATTCGATATCCAGAATATACTAATTCTGTGGTAGAACAATATACAAAAAGATTAATTAAATGCCTTGAATGGACAGATTTAATTATTACTATTTCCGAAAGTTCTAAACAAGATATTATTAATTATTTGAAAGTTCCAGCAGAGAAAATCTTTGTTACGCCCCTTGCTAGTCGGTATAATGCTAACTTTTTATCTAGTTTAGATTTAGATAAGGAAGTTGATAATATAAATTATGATTTCTCTAAACCTTATCTTTTATTTGTTAGTACCATAGAACCTAGAAAAAATATTAATGCCATCATATCAGCATTTAATTTTTTAAAACAGAAATATAAAGTAGAACATCAATTAGTATTAATTGGTAAAAAAGGATGGAACTATCAACCTATATTTACAGCTATTGAAACCTCACCTTGGAAAAACGAAATACATCATCTTGACTACTTATCTAATGAATTAGTAGCATTATTTTATTCAAAAGCTGACGTTTTCCTGTATCCTTCTCATTATGAAGGATTCGGTTTACCAGTTTTAGAAGCAATGACTTTAGGTACTCCTGTCATTACATCTAATATTTCTTCAATTCCCGAAGTTACAGAAAATGCAGCTATACTAATTGATCCTAATGATCATATGCAATTAGCTAAAGCTATGCTACAAGTAATTAGCGATTCTCAGCTACGACAAAACTTGATTAATAAAGGAAAAATAAGAGCAGATTTATTTTCCTGGGAAAGAACAGCAAAAGAAACTTTAAAAGCTTATAAAAGTATTATTTAATAAATATGGTAGATTCTAATCAATTAATCATTAACTTATCCATTCTTTTCTCTCAACCAACAGGGATAAGCAACTATGCTAAAAATCTTTTTCCTTATTTAAAATTTCTCAATCCTACACTCTTAACAGCAGAAAATTATCCTGATTTTAACTGCTATTCAGTACCAAATAATTTGACTCCGGCTGCTGGGACAAAAGGACATTTTAATCGCTTAGTTTGGACACAATTACAGTTACCAAAAATATATAAAAATCTCAGAACGCAACTTTTATTTTCGCCTATTCCTGAAGCACCTTTATATACTAATTGTCGGTTTATTGTTACAGCATTTGATATGATACCGCTGCGGTTTCCTAAACGCTTTTCACCATTGACGACATACCATAAATACTATACTCCTGAAGTTTTTAAACAAGCAGAACATATTATTTGTATATCAGAATCAACAGCGAATGATATCATTCAATTTCACCAAATTCCTAGTCATAAAATTACACCAATTCTTTTAGCAGGAGATAAATCACATTTCCAATTCCTGAACCTTCCTACTCGCAATTACTTTCTATATATTGGTCGTCAAGACCCTTACAAAAACCTCCAAAGACTAATTACCGCTTTTTCCGCATTACCTCACAAAAATGATTATGAACTATGGTTAGCGGGACCCTATGATCAACGGTACTCTCCATTATTAGAAACACAAACTCAAGAATTGGGAATAAGTCATCTTGTTAAATTCCTTAACTATGTTTCCTATGACGAATTACCAATAATTATTAATCAAGCATTAGCACTGGTTTTCCCTACTCTGTGGGAAGGATTTGGTTTACCGGTTTTAGAAGCAATGGCTTGTGGTACACCTGTTATTACTTCTAATATTTCCTCACTTCCAGAGGTTGCTGGAGATGCTGCTATTTTAATTAATCCCTATGATGTGGGGGAGATTACCGCAGCAATGCAAGCAATTATTAATGATTCAGAACTGAGAAAACAACTTTCAGAAAAAGGTCTAAAAAGAGCAAGTCAATTTAGTTGGGAAAAAACTGGAAAAGCTACAGTTGAGGTTTTAAAAGAATATCTTTGAGCATATCTGAATTTAGGTATACTGCAAACGGTTCATAGTTTAACTAAATATGAAACCCCTCTCCAAACCTCTCCCCGCACCCCTCCCTGACCCTCCCCTACAAGGGAGGGAAAAGGAGCAGCTTTTATAATTGGAGAGGCTTTGAACTTGTTCTTTGTATGATAAAAAAGTCCAGCTTCTAGCCGTTTTGAGTATATTACTTCTAATATTTCCTCACTTCCAGAAGTTGCGGGAGATGCTGCTATTTTAATTAATCCCTATGATGCGAGGGAGATTACAGCAACAATGCAAGCAGTTATTAATGATTCAGAACTGAGAAAACAACTTTCAGAAAAAGGTCTAAAAAGAGCAAATCAATTTAGTTGGGAAAAAACTGGAAAAGCTACAGTTGAAGTTTTAAAACAATATCTTTGATCGTAGCAGAGTAGAAGATCCCCGACTTCTTAAAGAACTCGGGGATCTTCTTGTTCTTCAAATGTCCTTTATTTGATCATGCTTATTTCCTTAATTTCTCTACTCGCAATCACTTTCTATACATCGGTTGTCAATATCTTCAAAGACTAATTACCGTTTTTTAAAAGTTATAATTTTATAGAACTCATGAGAAAAATAGAGCAATGACAGAAAAAACCATCTCAGCAGAGCTAGATATAGAAACAGCAGAGCAAATTAGTGCATTATCACAAATGGAAAATCGCTCAACATCCCAAATAGCCAGTGCTGCAATCAAGCTAGGAGCTATGTTACCTCATAATGCTTGGTCAGCCTCTTACAGTTAAATGGGGTTGCTTCTGAAGCACAGTGGCAAGAAATTAGTCAAGAAATTACAAGAGTTTTATTGCATCACCAATACAACCTCGCTCAACAAAGAATTGCCCAAAATATAGATCAAAAGTGGTTAAATTCCTTAGAAACTGAAGATGATATACTCTATGCTTCAGTTGAGTTAACTCGTGATGTCTAGTCCTTTACGCTTACGTCTCTATAATCTTTATAATAAAAAAGCAAATAAAAGTTATATAGAATTATTTGAACAAAATTCTTCTGTCAGGATCACTTCTCACCTTCAAATGATATAATAAAATTATGATGAACTAGGAGAAGAAAGAAAACTAAATCTTGAAATACAGATAATTTTAACTCATATTCACACAAAAACAATGGCAAAAGATGTTTTCCATCAACAGGTAAAAAATGCTTTAATAAAAGAAGGATGGAATATTACCCATGACCCCTTAACCATTCGCATTAGTGAAGCAGTTAAACTCCAAATTGATTTAGCAGCAGAAACCACCATAGCCGCAGAAAGGGACTCAGAAAAAATTGCTGTAGAAATTAAAAGCTTTATTGGAGATTCAGATATCAGTAGTTTCCATACAGCATTAGGTCAATATCTTAACTATAGCCAAGCACTTGAAGAACAAGAACCAAACCGAATTGTTTACTTAGCCATCCCTTTTGAGACTTATTATGACTTTTTTCAACTTCCATTTATCCAACGAATGCTACAGCGATATCAAGTCAAGCTGATGATTTATGATCCCAAACAGGAGGAAGTTCGACAATGGATAAAATAGAAAAGTATAGACAATTTATCACACAAATTTTAACAGAACACGCCCAGATTTGTACCACAAATGATCCAGTCAAAGCACAACTAATATTTGATAGTGAACATGACCATTATCAACTCAATTATATCGGATGGCAAGGCGATAAACGAGTGTTTGGACCAGTGATGCACTTTGACATTGAAGACGGCAAAATTTGGATTCAGTACAACGGAACCGAAGAGTCTATAGCTGAAAGATTAGTGCAAATGGGTGTACCAAATTCAGATATTGTCCTTGGTTTTCATTCTGCTTTTAAACGGCAATTTACACCTTATGCAGTGCAGTAAGAGGGGGTTTGTAACATCCTATGCGCTAAAAATGAGAAATGCAATTACTCACTAATCTTTCATTCTTACTTACCAAACCTACAGGTACAACTACCTACGCTCTGAATCTTTTACCTCATTTACAAAAACTTGAGCCAATACTTTTAACTTCCCAATCTTTCCCTAACTATAACTGCTATCAAACTCCTACTAACCTAACCTCAGAACAAGGTTTGAAAGGACATTTACGCCGTTTATTGTGGACACAATTCCAACTACCAAAAATATATAAAAACCTCAAATCCCAACTTTTATTTTCGCCTATTCCTGAAGCACCTTTATATACTAATTGTCGGTTTATTGTCACAGCATTTGATATGATACCGCTGCGGTTTCCTAAACGCTTTTCACCATTGACGACATACCATAAATACTATACTCCTGAAGTTTTTCAACGAGCAGAACATATTATTTGTATATCAGAATCAACAGCGAATGATATCATTCAATTTCACCAAATTCCTAGTCATAAAATTACACCAATTCTTTTAGCAGGAGATAACTCACATTTCCAATTTCTGAACCTTCCTACTCGCAATTACTTTCTATATATTGGTCGTCAAGACCCTTACAAAAACCTGCAAAGACTAATTACCGCTTTTTCTGCAATACCTAACAGAAATGATTATGAACTATGGTTAGCTGGACCCTATGATCAACGGTACTCTCCATTATTAGAAACACAAACTCAAGAATTAGGAATAAGTCATCTGGTTAAATTCCTTAACTATGTTTCCTATGACGAATTACCAATAATTATTAATCAAGCATTAGCACTTGTTTTCCCTACTCTGTGGGAAGGATTTGGTTTACCAGTTTTAGAAGCAATGGCTTGTGGTACACCAGTTATTACTTCTAATATTTCCTCACTTCCAGAGGTTGCGGGAGATGCTGCTATTTTAATTAATCCCTATAATGTGGGAGAGACTACAGCAGCAATGCAAGCAATTATTAATGATTCAGAACTGAGAAAACAACTTTCAGAAAAAGGTCTAAAAAGAGCAAGCCAATTTAGTTGGGAGAAAACTGGACTGGCTACAGTTGAAGTTTTAAAAGAATATCTTTGAGCATTACAATTAGTGCAAGCTGGAGAAACACCTTTAACAGCCAAGCCTTTTAAAGGTATTGGAAGCGGTGTATATGAAATCGTGAAACGTTATGATACTGATACTTATAGAGCAGTTTACGCCGTAAAGATTGGGGAAAGAGTTTATGTATTGCACGCTTTCCAGAAGAAATCAAAAAAAGGTATTCAAACTCCACAAAGTGACATTGAATTGATTAAACAACGCTATAAAGATGCACTAGCAAGAGAACAATCACCATGACACAAGAACCAATTTTTGAAGAAAGCAGTGGTAACGTATTTGCTGATCTTGATTTAGAAGATGCAGAAGAACTATTTACACGGGGTAAAATCGGGATTCAGGTACTCCGACTTCTGAAAAGACGTAACCTGAAACAACGTGAAATTGGTCAAATTCTTGGCATTACCCAACCAGAAGTATGCCATCTTATGAAAGGAGAGTTTCAACGGTTTAGCGAGGGAAAACTCCTCATTTTTCTCAAGCGACTTGATATAGAACTCATCCTACATCTTCGTCATAAACATGGAGAAAATCAATCTCATGAGACAGTAATATCGCTATAAGTAGGTGAAAACAATAAAACCAATATGTGTAAAGAAAAGTAAAATCGCCCAAACCCTCTTCACTCTTGCATGATTGCCTCTTGCCTTGCCATAACGACGATTTTCAATACTAACCTACTTAGAATCAAAAGTTAAAAGTTATTATTTTTAGATAACTCATCAAAAAACATAGCAATGACTCAAAAAACCCTGGTAAAGTAACAGGCTATTTTGATTTGAATTTTGAAAATATCCATGATAAAATTAAAGAACTATTTAATGATTAGTAAAACCAAGGAGAAACCCATGAACACCTCCATAGAACTTCCCAGCGGTAAAATCTTCAACATCACCCGATTTATTGCCCTAATTCCCAATAACAATAATATTGATAGTGATTATCAACTGATCTTAGAAGGATATCCTCATCCCATCAACTTAGAACCATCAGATGCTCAAAATCTGAAAATAATTTTGCAATCAAAACTAGATCAAAATACCCCAACTAGCACCCATAAATCAACATGGAATCAACAAGAACAACTTCAAAAAAATCAAAAAGCAATGTCAATTTTAGCAGAACGTATTGCACAACATAAAAATATGTCCGATGAAGAATCATTACAGCAACAAGAGTTTTTTGAAGAATTAAAAAAAATAGTTGATTCACAAAGACCACTAGGACAAAAATTATATTCAGAATTATGATAGTATTTATTGATTCAGGTGTGCTAGGACTTCTTACAAATCCCTATAAAATGGATGCAGCTAAAGATTGTGAAGAATGGCTTTATGCTTTGCTTGCTCGTGGAGTGTATATTTGTTCTTCTGAATTATGTGATTACGAAATTAGAAGAAGTTTAATCTTAATCTCTCAAAATAAACCTAAATCATCTAGTATTCAGAATTTAGATGAACTTCAAGAAATTATTTCTTTCCTGCCTGTAACTTCAGAATTATTAAAAGAAGCATCTACACTTTGGGCTTCTGCTCGCAGTCAAGGAATACCAACAGCAGATAATAAAAGTTTGGATATTGATATTATTATCTGTAGTCATTGGCAAAAACTTAAAGAAGAGTTTCCTGGTCGCTATGTTGTGATAGCAACTACAAATGTCAAACATTTAAGTCGCTTTGCTGAGGCAAAAAACTGGATGGATATTCAATAGACTAATTACCGCTTTTTCCGCATTACTTCACAAAAATGATTATGAACTATGGTTAGCTAGACCCTATGATCAAGGGTACTCTCCATTATTAGAAACACAAACTCAAGAATTAGGAATAAGTCATCTGGTTAAATTCCTTAACTATGTTTCCTATGACGAATTACCAATGATCCTACATTGGCAAAGATTAGGTTGGTCAAAAACACCTTGGCAACGCACGGCTTATGTTCTCCCATTAATTATTTTAGGAACAACAGGATTACAAACTTATGTTAGGAAGTGGTTTAATTTGTGGTTGGACAATTTTGTTTTATCAAAATCTGCCTTTTATCCCCGGTGTTTTTAGTCTGATTACTATTTTTGCTGGCTTAGGTTTAAAAGTCCGTGCTTTTCTTTATGTTGGTACAGGTACTTTTTTAATTACTAGCATTTACCAATTAGTAATTTTTAGTCTGAGTTATTCTTTTTTAAAATGGATTGTTGGTTTATTAGTTGGTATTTTGTTAATTTACATTGCTGCTAATTTTGAAACCCGACGCACTCAAATCACTGCTATACTTCACAATATTAGTGATGAGTTTGCCAATTGGGATTGATTATATATCGTTCGGATACAATACAATTGAGGGCGGGGAAACCCTACAGGTTTTACAATTTAATCACAAAATGTAGAGACGTTCCATAAAACATCTCTACAAAAATTTTAGCTTAACCGACAGAAGCCCCACGTCTCACTCTTAGGAGCGTGGGATGAATGGCGCGTGAGTTGACGACAGTTCCCTGACTAATGTGCGTAGCACGAAGGAAGGGAACATGGAGGAAACGAACACTTTCTTATTCTT
>NZ_JAQMSE010000010.1:0-12389 GCF_028330045.1 Aphanizomenon sp. CS-733/32 | reverse complement strand
TTGCAAGGGCGACTAGAAGTCGCAGCTACACAGACGAAACCCACCTTCGTGGGTTCAAAAGCCTTGATTTCTCGTTAGTCCACGCAGGTGGACTTTGTTTGTGTAGTAGCGATTTCTAATCGCCGGAAACTTTTCAAACATTCTCTTAGATGTAAGCGCACAGCCGTCATAAACCAGCTAAAACCGGAAATAGTCAGGTAAATAAAAGCAAGTTTTAATTACCTACATTTCAACATTGAAAGCTGATACATAACGGCTGAATGCTTAGGGCTTGCTGAATAAGTCTTCTAGTGAAGGGAGGTGACAGGTGCTACGCCACGGGGACAGTTTCAGGTATCTGTCATCCCCAAACTTTTAAGTTTATTAGAGGTAAAATGCTCCGTTTTGGTACTACCCCCTCAAGAACCTTCCACTTATTTTCCTGTTTATCAACCTCAAACCTTTGATTCGTTGACGTTTTACGTTTTTTCAGCAAACCCTACTTAGGTAAAAATTACTTAACGGTGCTATTAACTGTTTGTAAAACACGGTTCACAACATCACCAGGAATTTTGGTGTAGTTGAGGTCATCATTGTACTGTTGACCGTCTTTGAGTACCCAGTTAATCCATTTCTTAACAGCTTCAGCTTTAGCAGGAGTAGCATACTGTTTGTAAACCATCATCCATGTTAAACCAACAATGGGATAACCTTGTCCTGGATCGCCAATAAATACGCGGTAGTTATCAGGGAATTTCACTGTTGATAAGGCTGAGTTCGCAGATGCTAAAGAAGGAGCGACAAATTCTCCTTTTTTATTTTGGACTTCCGCTGAACTTAGTTTGTTTTTGGTAGCGTAGTCATATTCAACATAACCAATAGATCCAGGGGTGCTTCTCACTAAAGCTGCTACGCCAGGATTACCTTTACCTTTGAGAACGTTTGGTAAATTCCATTTGGGAGCGGTGTTAGCCCCAACTCTACCTTTGAAATAACCATCAATAGAACTTAAATGGTTGGTGAAAATAAATGTTGTACCACTACCATCAGCGCGAACTACAAATTTGATTGGGCTGTTTGGTAGGTTTACACCGGGGTTATCCCCTTTAATTTTCGCGTCATCCCAGTTTTTAATTTTTCCAGAGAAAATTGCTGGTAATGTGGAACGAGATAATCTCAGTTTGTTGACACCAGGTAAATTATAAACAACAGAAACAGCACCACCCGCAGTGGGTACTAAAATTACACCATTTTTAACTTTAGCGATTTCCTCATCTTTCATCGCTGCGTCACTACCACCAAAGTCAACCGTTCCCGCAATGGTTTGACGAATACCACCACCACTACCAATTGCTTGGTAGTTAACTTTTAATTCGGGGTGCTTCTTTCTAATTTCACGAGCATAACGTTCGTACAAAGGAGCGGGAAAGGTTGCTCCAGCACCGTTTAAAGTTAAAGTTTGAGTTTGAGCGATCGCACTCAACATTGGACTTAATGCAACAGCCCCAGTTATGACTGAAGTGGCAACAACACGATTCAAAATGGTGGATAAAAAAGCCATACTGCCTCTTACGTTTTCAGAAATACTTGCATAGTGAATCACATTCTGGTCTTAATCTGACATCAAATTGTTAAGAGGAGATTAAGAAAGCAGCAAAATATGTTTAAATTTGAACATTTAATTTTAAGTAGTTGGACAAAATTAAATTCACTGGTTGAGCTACTGGGAGAAAAACTCTTGGAAGTATAAAATCGCTCAAAACCAAAATTGGAAATGTCCTATCTGTGGTGAACCTTTATTCAATGGAGAGGAATTAAACACCCATCACATAGTTCCCGTTGCTCAAGGTGGACAAGACGGCATTGAAAACCTACAGCACTTGCATCATGCTTGTCACAAACAGGAACATTCTAAAATAATCACAATTTGGCATCTAAATTACAACAGCGATCGCGCACATTGACAAAATCTGGTAAATTTTGGATTATGTAGGTAAGGTATTGCAAGTCTATTTGTGATGTTTGTACGGTCGTGGGTATTGTATTCTATTGAAATTAGGCAATAAATTTTAGTTTAGAGCCAGATTTATAATCTAAGCTATATATAAATGAGGTCAGATTGAGTATGACTGCACCTACAGAAATTCGTCAAAGGGCAATTGCACTTCTGGAACAATTACCGGGAGAATCTTTAGTTAAAGCTGTTGAATTCTTAGAATCTCTTTCTCATCAAGCTTTACAGGTATCAGAAACAAAGACATATAAAACTAGAGAAACTGATTTAATTCAAATTATTCAACGGCATTTGTCTGCTGAACAACAAGAGAGATTGAATTATTTGCGTCAGCAAAATGAAACTGAAGAAATTACAAAAACAGAGCATCAAGAGTTATTAATTTATGTTGAACTGATTGAAAAACAAGATGGGGAACGTGCAGAAGCATTAATTCAATTAGCTCAAATGCGTGGAGTTGATTTGCAACTTTTGATTAATGAGTTTTTGCCCACAAATATTAGTATTTTCTAATGTCAGAACGAGTTCCCGAATCAACTAGGAGTATTGTTGCTGCTCGTGCGGGTGGTTATTGTGAGTATTGTTATTGCTCGGAACAATTTGCCACACAAAGCTTTACTATTGAACATATAAAACCCCGACAAGCTGGTGGTGAAACAATTTTAGAAAATATTGCTTGGAGTTGTTTTGGGTGTAATAGTTATAAACATACTAAAACACAGGCAATTGATCCAGAAACGGGAGAAAAAATAGCATTGTATAATCCCCGGTTACAAATTTGGAGTGAGCATTTTCAATGGAGTGATGATTTTACACAGGTAATTGGTAAAACACCCTGTGGTCGAGCAACTGTTGAAGCTTTACGTTTAAATCGTGCTGGTGTTGTGAATTTACGTCGTGTATTGTTTGGCGCAAATTTACATCCACCAGAGAAGGTAAAAGATGATAAGTAGTGGCTGTATTTACCGGATCACCCCACAAATCATAAGCAAATTTTTTCAATCCAATCACTCCTGCTACAACTGGTCTGGTACTAATACTCATGCGAATCGGAAAAGACGGGGTATTTTTTGATTAAACTTAAGTACAGATTTTTGCATATCCAATGCCATATTGGCGATCGCCAGGGCATGATCACTGCGATAATTAGATAAACCAGCGACAGCCATATAAGCATCACCGATGGTCTTAATTTTTTCTATACTATGAGTTTCGGCTAACTAGTATAACAAGTACCGAAGAACCGACATTGATATTAATCATCATGCTCATTTTGCGTTATGAGTAGTTAAATCAGTGTCACCGGACTAAGAAAAAATAAATGGCTCGTCACCCGACATTAACTTTTGATCGTGGTACGTTAATTTTACACCCACCACCACGAAGTAAAACATGGATAGACTATGCAACCTGGGATGATAGGGTAGAAAAATTCCGAATTCCCGCAATTAGATACCGTTCCTTAGTGGAAGCACTCCAAGCTGAAGCCACAGATTTTATTGATGAAGCCAAGGCTTTTTATCCCTTGGATTTGGTTGCTAGTTTAGAAATGACACCCTATCCCCACCAAAATGAGGCATTAGCGGCTTGGAAACGGTTAGGACGACAGGGAGTAGTTGTATTACCTACGGCGGCGGGAAAGACCTATTTGGCGCAAATGGCGATGCAAGCTACACCCCGCACGACATTAATTGTCGTCCCCACGTTGGATTTAATGCACCAGTGGTATGCTCATTTAGTGGCGGCTTTTCCGGATGCAGAAGTGGGTTTACTGGGGGGTGGTTCACGGGATAGAACCGCGATTTTAGTTGCTACCTATGATAGTGCGGCTATTCATGCAGAAAGTTTGGGTAATAAATATGCGTTAATAATTTTTGATGAATGTCACCATTTACCTACAGATTTTAACAGAGTCATTGCCGAATATGCGATCGCACCCTATCGGTTAGGACTGTCCGCAACCCCAGAACGCACAGATGGAAAACACGCTGATTTAGATATCCTCATTGGTAAAGAAGTTTATCGCAAATGCGCTGAAGATTTAGCCGGAAAAGCTTTAGCTGCTCATGAAATTGTGCAAATTAAGGTTAAATTATCCCAATTAGAACGAGAAAAATATAATCAGTTAATTCAAACTCGCAATGATTTTTTAAAGCAATCAAAAATATCTTTAGGAAGTTTGCAAGGTTGGCAAATGTTTGTACAAATGAGTGCGCGTTCTCAAGCTGGACGCAGAGCCATGTTATCCCATCGTCAAGCCAAGGAAATTGCTTTAGGTACAGATGGGAAAATCCGCGTACTTGTAGACCTATTAGCTACCCATCATCCTGAAAGAATTTTAATTTTCACCGCTGATAATGCCACAGTTTATCGCATTTCTCAAGATTTATTAATTCCCGCAATTACTCATCAAACTCCAGTTAAAGAAAGACATGAAATTTTAACGAAATTTAAGGAAGGTGAATATAATACCTTAGTTGCTTCCAATGTCTTAAATGAAGGTGTTGATGTCCCCGCAGCCACCATTGCCATTATCTTATCAGGAACAGGTTCAACCAGGGAATACATTCAACGTTTAGGGAGAATATTACGCAAAGGAAATTTAGCAAATAAACAAGCAATTCTCTATGAAGTTATCGCCGAAGACACTGGCGAAGAAGGAACTTCCGCCAGACGGAGAGGGGAAAATAACGATCAGGAAGACAAGCCGCAAAAAGCAAATTTACAAGTTATTTATGGAACTGGAAAGAAAAGCGATTTAAAAGCAGCAGAACAATTAGAAATTAATTATTCCCCAGAAAAGAAAGATGTTACCAACAGACCTACTGATACACCGCCAAAACGGCGAAGAAATTATCCCAAAAAGACTGAAACTTGATCAAAAACATTTGAGTTTAGCGACTGAATTAATTAACTTCTTTCAGGAAGCAGTCGGGAAAACTCAAGGATTACTAGAACGTCAATTAGCAGACTTTGAAGGAGATACCACAGATTACCGGATGAAACGAGGTTTAGCTTATATTCTCAAAAGTGGTTTTTGCACCTTTGAAATAGTTAGTCCCCTCGAACCACCCATGTTAAGAGCAAAAGTATTTGCATTAGCAGCAAAATCCGTTGCTAGTCAAGAATCAACTGATATGATTTTAAATAAAATTGCTGATGATTTAACTCAAGAACTTAATCAAGAAGTTTTACCTGCTCAAATCAAAAATGGACTTTATGCTGATTTATCGGAAAATAAAATATTAACCACTTTTGATACTCCTAAACCAGAAGAAGTTTTAGATCGTTATAACTTATCTCAAGTCCAGGGAATTTTTTATAAAGCTAGTCAATTAGTATTAAATGCTCATCGCAATGTTCCCGGAGAATATAAACTCTTATTTCGTTATTTAAAGCTATTTCAATTAATGGCTTATATTGAAGGTGATGCTGATCATGGTTTCACAATTAGTGTAGATGGACCGACAAGTTTATTTACTCCCAGCACCCGCTACGGTTTAGCCATAGCCAAACTAATTCCCGCCTTACTTCATGTTACCAAATGGAGTTTATCAGCAACCTTAAAAACTCGTGATTTTTACACAAACGAATGGAAAACCGGACGTTTCACCCTCAATTCAGAATGTGGCTTAGTTTCCCACTATCCTCCCGGCAAACCCTATGATAGTATGTTAGAGGAATCATTTGCCAGTAAATGGGATGCTTTAAAAAGTGGTTGGATATTAGAACGAGAAGTAGATTTAATTCCCATTCCTGGTAGTGTAATGATTCCCGATTTTCGGCTAGTTCATCCAGACGGAAGGGTGTTTATTTTAGAAATTGTCGGTTATTGGCGACCAGAATATTTACAAAAGAAATTTGCTCAAGTAAGAAAGGCAAATTGTGATAACTTAATTTTAGCAATTTCCGAAAGATTGAACCTAGAAAAAGCCGGAATCAAATTAGATAACGTACCCGCCAGAATAATTTGGTTTAAAGAAAAACTCTTACCAAAATCCGTATTAGCCGTCATGGAATAACATCATGTTCGTTTGAACACTTATCATATCTGTTGAGGCTGGTAATGGGTAATTGGTAATTGGCAAAAGGCAATACAATAGACATCTGGTGGTAATTAAATGTGCATAACCTGAAACCCTTGTAGGGACAATTCATGAATTGTCCCTAGGATAATTTTTACCAGATGTCTAGTTATCGGGTCTGACGCACTCTACAAACTACAAACTCGGAAGTTATGAGTTTAATTATTTTAATTTTTTAATTATATTATAGAGGAGTGATCAAAGTGAACTAACAAAAGTTACAGCCCGCAGTTCTTCTTGAAAAACTCGCCGTAGTGTATCTTCATCTAAGGGGGGTTTGGCTTGATCAAGATATTCTCGTAAAGCTTGATTCATCATTGTTTGATAACCTTTGCCTTCAGTGTCTCCTTTTTGTCTAAACGCTTCCAAAATATCATCATCAATATAGATGGTAATACGAGTTTTACCTTGTTGTGGAATGATCGCACCCCGTTTAGCCTGATCAAAATCATATTCCGGTTTCATATTCACGTCTCTCCTTAGGAGTAGCAGGACGGGCAGAAATTAAGCGAATGTTATCACCTCGATAGGTATAGACTACTACTAGCAACCGCCAAAGGTGATCCATCCCCATAATAATAAATCGCTGTTCACCTTGTGCTGATTGATCTTCAAAAGAAAGTGCATAAGGATCAAACAACACGGCCTCAGCATCAGAAAAACTGATTCCGTGTTTTTGTAAATTGCTTTTAGCTTTTTCAGGATTCCATTCAACTTGCATACATATATTATATGTATTTGTGAGAATTATGTCTAAATCCCTTAAATCCCAGATTCCGCAGGTATTGTTGGAATTATCCTGCGGTCAATTATTCTATAAATCTTATTCCATAGAGGAGTCAGGAGTTAGGAAAAGCGTAAACCACCCCACTGAATAAGGTGCGTCAGAGAGAAGATATCTGTTTTCTTACCAAATTATCGGGTCTGACGCACCCTACAAACTACTCTCTGCGCCTCTGCGTGAAGAAAATTCACAAAAGAATATTACTTCCCTTGACTAGATTTAAGAGATAACAACATCTCCATTTGAGTTAGAGATTTACTAGGACTATTAACAGTCACGCCAACACCACGAATAGAATCAAGAATAGCGGTAGCGTCCGCAGGTAAAGGTTGACTTTGAGCGGATACACGCTCAATTATGGTTTTGGTTTTGTCCATATCTAAATAGAAATAACCAGCATTGGGTTTTTGTAAAGAACCTGTAACAGTTTTAAAGGTATCACTTTGATCAAGTGCTGCACCTTGGCGATTTGCTAGTGTTTCCGCAACGGGTCCACCAATAGCCACAAATGCTGTATTATTATTGAGCCAACCATGTGCCACTAGAGCGCCTTGTTGGGGGATTTGCCATTCTGTGACATTTTTACCACCAATGGTTCTTTGAGCGACATTGAGAGATTGCTGTTTGGCAAAATTATCGAGTTTGGTGAAGGTAGCTTCGGCAGTTTTGCGATCGCTCGTATCCAATACTAACGCACCACCAAAACCTACCTTAGCTAATAAACCTTGATTAGATTGAATTGCACCTAAACCAAACTCGCCATTCATCCAGCCAAAAATATCTTTATCTAAATCAATTTGCAGGAGTTTTAGTTGAGTCCGCGCTTGTTGAATTCCTTGATTTAATTCAGGATAGTCTTTGGACTGTTCCACAAAAGTTTCCCAGCTTTTACTAATACCTTGTCCACTAGTTAAAGCCAAAGTTTCACTAGGAAATTGTCCCACAATTTTGGCGTGAGTAGCTTGATATTGGAATTTATTTAGTTGGGGATCTAAATTCACAATGGCTTTTAATCGCAAGCCGGCATCATCTATTCCTACCCCTGCTGTTAATGATTTGACTTGCTTAATTTGCGCCAGAGTTTGTGGGGGTAATTGTTTAGATTGAGGATTAAATGCCGTTAATTGTTGGATCATATTGGCATAATCAGGGACATAAATTTGTGCCAAACTATTCTTAACATCCACACCTTTGCTGAGAAGATCATTTGCACCTTCTTTAGTGACAAAAGAAGGTTCGCCTTTATAGGTATCAATCGCTTTTTCTACAGCTTGTTTACTGGATGTTAAAAGCAAATAGTCATTATTCACAACCGTTACATAAGTCGGTTGACCTTGACCTGTAGATTCGATAATTTTCTGACCCTTGTAGTCAGATTCCTGAATTTTGACGTTTTTTTGATCTTTCAACTTATTCGCAAATTTCAAAGCTGCTAGTTGATCTTTAATCCCCACTACCAACAAATAATTTGGTGTTTCGGATCCGCGAAAGTTGTCCTGAGATACTTTCTTTGCCTCTGGTGGTAGTACCGCAATCATTACTCCACCAACCCAAGGTTTAATATCTGCTTCGTAGGAGGTCTTACTATCATTCAACATTTGTTGATTGAAGTTTTGAAACTCTTTACCTAGTAATTTCCGCGCTTCCGGTGTACCAAACTGTTGCAACTTATTCCAAGATTCAGGATTAGTGTCAATATAAGTTGCCATTAATGCAGTTGCAGGTACTAATTTAGCACTACCTAAAGGGCTAGAACTACTAGCACCACCCTTGAGGTACATATAAGCTGCTATGCCCCCTGCTATAATTACAGCAGTACCAATTACAGGGACTAAAAATGATGGTTTTTTAGCGGACACTAGTAAATACTCCTTATCGTTGTAAATTATGTAACAATTTTAATGAAATGCTCATTGGCGGTTAGGGAAATTTATCTAGGCAAAAATTCATCAAAAAAAGTATATTTTGCGGATTTTGTCAGTTTCGTTGATATCAGTGGATATCGCATATTGAGTATCAAAGGGTTGGACATACACTACTCCTAGAGACAGTTTACAATTAAGTTGTGAAAAAACTTAACTCTCATGAATTCTGAGGTTTGAATTCTTTCTTATCACTAATTTCCGCTGTTTTTACGGTATTTACTGATATAATTGCAGGTTTATGATCAGCAAAGATTTGTAATGGGGTTTAAATAATACTCCACTATAGTCAAGACTGAATCCGCAAACGATATTTTATCCCTTTGAAAACAATAGTCAATTTGTCACCTCCCGGTTATTCTAAAACTATATGGAAAATTAGTGGTATTTGTACTCAATAATCATGGAGGACGGATGAAAATCCTCTTAAACAGAGGCAGAGAAGAGTTGCATACTGAGGTTCTTGAGTGTGCTAACAGTAGCTAAATTATCTTTATCAATCTGTAGATTCAGTTAGCGCCGGCGTTACCAGAATCCAACAGACAAAAAATGTCATACTACGCTACAATTCCTTATTTGTATGACTTACATCCCATTAAATGTTTTAGGATTAGAAGGCTAGAAATAATAAATGTTGCAGTTTTATTTCGATACTGAAAAAACCGGACACAAGCGGTTTGAATTACCGGGAGCAAAACCACACTATAACCCTGACAGACCTGGACAGGTAGAACATATTTTTCTGGATCTGAATTTGGATATCCCGAACCAAAGTTGCTACGGAAGTTGTAGTATTCGCCTATTGCCAGTGCGGAATGGGATTGATAGGTTGACTTTGGATGCTGTCAATTTGAAGATTGAGTCAGTACAGATAAACGAAGTTACCCAAAAGTTTGAATATGATGGCGAACAGCTTTGTATTTACCTATCACAGCCTACAGAAATTGGTCATCGGTTGTTAATTGCGATCGCCTACGCCGCCGAAAAACCCCAACGGGGTATTTACTTTATCCAACCAGACAAACACTACCCCCACAAACCCACCCAAGTCTGGACACAAGGAGAAGACGAAGATTCTCGCTATTGGTTTCCTTGTTTCGACTACCCTGGACAGTTATCAACATCAGAAATTCGCGTCCGTGTTCCTCAACCCTTAGTGGCTATCTCCAATGGTGAACTCATTGACACCGTAGAAGAGGCAAAATACACAACCTACCATTGGTCCCAACAACAAATTCATCCTACCTATTTGATGACATTGGCAGTGGGGGATTTTGCCGAAATTCGGGACGAGTGGCATGGTAAAGCTGTTACCTATTACGTCGAAAAGGGACGAGAAGCAGATGCTAAACGCAGCATGGGCAAAACTCCCCAAATGATCGAATTTTTGAGCGAAAAGTATGGTTATCCCTACGCTTTCCCCAAATATGCCCAAGTTTGTGTAGATGATTTTATTTTTGGAGGTATGGAAAACACTTCCACGACTCTCCTCACTGACCGCTGTTTACTAGATGAACGGGCAATATTAGATAATCGCAATACCGAAAGTTTGGTTGTCCATGAACTCGCACACCAATGGTTTGGAGATTTGGTGGTGATTAAACATTGGTCTCATGCTTGGATTAAGGAAGGGATGGCTTCCTATTCGGAGGTAATGTGGACCCAACGGGAATATGGCGACCAAGACGCTGCATATTATCGGTTGTCGGAAGCGCGGAGTTATTTCAGTGAAGATAGTAGTCGCTACCGTAGACCAATGGTAACTCATGTTTATCGGGAAGCGATCGAACTTTACGATCGCCACATTTATGAAAAAGGATCTTGTGTTTATCACATGATTCGCGCCGAATTGGGGGATGAGTTATTTTGGCAAGCTATCCAAACATTTGTCCAGGACAACGCTCACCAAACTGTAGAAACGATAGACTTATTAAGAGCGATTGAAAAAGCCACAGGCCGCAATTTAGCTTTCCTGTTTGATCAATATGTCTATCGTGGTGGTCATCCTGATTTTAAAGTAGCTTATGCCTGGGATGGTGACGCAAATTTAGGGAAGGTGACTGTCACCCAAACCCAAGCTAAAGCCGATAGTAAGGATTTATTTAATCTGAGAATTCCCATTGGTTTTGGATATAAAGAGAATCCCCAACTGACAACTTTTACAGTTCGAGTCCATGAAAAAGAACAAAGTTTTTACTTCCCGCTAACACAAAAGCCTGATTTTATTAGCTTTGATGTTGGTAATAATTACCTGAAAACTGTCACTTTAGAATACCCAATTTCCGAATTAAAAGCCCAGTTAGAATTTGATCCTCATCCTATTTCCCGCATTTATGCGGCAGCAGCTTTAGCGAAAAAAGGCGGATTAGAAGCGACTCTTGCCCTATCCTCAGCTTTGAAAAATGATTCTTTTTGGGGTGTACGGGTCGAAGTTGCCAAAGAATTGGCAGAAATTCAACTAGATCAGGCTTTTGATGGTTTAGTCGTTGGCTTAAATGATCCTAGTCCCTTTGTGCGGCGGGCCGTAATTAGTTCTTTATCGCAAATTAAAACTCATAATAGTTATAAGGCTGTGAAAAGTTTTGTCCAACATGGCGATGCCAGCTACTATGTAGAAGCTGCGGCTTGTCGAACTATTGCGGCGATCGCAGCAGCGCATTTGGAAGATAAACCCCATGAAGACAAAGTAATCAAGTTACTCAAATCTGTGTTAGAAGAACGGGCAGGTTGGAATGAAGTTGTCCGTAGTGGGGCTGTGGCTGGTTTAGCTGAGTTCAAATCTTCAGAAACGGCTTTAAATTTACTCCTGGAATACACGAAATCTGGAATACCGCAACCATTACGCCTGTCCGCAATTCGCGCAGTAGGCAAGATATCCACTGGTCAAACTCCTGCTAATATAGAAAGGATTTTAGATCGGTTAGCGGAAATTGCCAGAGAGACTTTCTTTTTAACCCAGGTAGCTGTTTTAACAGCCTTGGGACAAATGGAAACTCCAAAAGCGATCGGTATTTTGCAATCTTTAGCCAATCAAACCGCAGATGGACGAGTCCGTCGTTATGCTGAAGAGGAAGTCAGTAAGGTGCAAAAGAACATCGGCACAGACAAAACCCTGAAGCAGTTACGTGAGGAACTTGATCAAATCAAACAGCAAAATCAGGAATTGAAAAGCCGTTTGGAAAATCTGGAAGCGAAATCAAAGTAAATAAGTAATGGGACAGAATTAATTACACAATTGATTTTTC
This sequence comes from Aphanizomenon sp. CS-733/32, assembly GCF_028330045.1. Lineage (NCBI taxonomy): Bacteria > Bacillati > Cyanobacteriota > Cyanophyceae > Nostocales > Aphanizomenonaceae > Aphanizomenon > Aphanizomenon sp. CS-733/32. The sequence goes on along the minus strand of NZ_JAQMSE010000010.1, from coordinate 360 downwards.
TGTTCCCAGTTAAGAGTTAAGAGTTCCCTCTCTCAGCGAGTGAATTTAATTTTGTCCGACTACTTATGACTTAGGCATTGTAATGAGGTGAGGGTTTAGCAGTGCTTAATGGTGTCAACTTAGTCCCTGGCGAATAGAATATTGCTTCGCCACGCCAAGGGCGAACGCGGCTACACAAACAAAGTCTGCCTGCGCGGACTACTTCTTCTGGTTGCCATACAGTGACGTACTCCACACACTCCCTTTCAGGTGAGTGTGGGCTTCTCAGTGACTCCTCTATGAGGACATTAACTGAGCTTTAAGACCGTGCGCCCCACGGTTCTTTGGTTTTGAGATTTGTTTTTTGTTTTGTAGGCTGCA
>NZ_JAQMSE010000089.1:0-8024 GCF_028330045.1 Aphanizomenon sp. CS-733/32 | reverse complement strand
CCTCTTGCCTCTTACCTCTTGCCTCTTACCTCTTACCTCTTGCCTCTTGCCTCTTGCCTCAAATAGAAAAGCTACTCACCCGAAGACAGATATTTTTTGAGATATTTTCATGAAAAAATTGTACTGCCTGCTACAATCTTGTTAAGAAAAGTTGCCCGTTGAATTTTGGGAACGCGCAATTTGGTTTTGACTCTACTGAGAAGACAACTCGAACAACGTTTTTTTATAGACCAGCCCTGTGGGAGGGGTTGGTCTTTTTGTTATCATTCTCAAAATCACATTAATCACACTCATCACAAAAATCACAGTTCAGACATTCTCAAAATCACATTAATCACACTCATCACAAAAATCACAGTTCAGACATCTTTCCACCCAAGGAAACAGAAACAACATCTGAACTATGATTTGTGAGATTTATCTGATTGCTATGATTAGAAGCTGAAAGTAGTTCTCAAAGCACCAATTACTAAATTGCTACTGCTATCATCGTGATTTGGGGCTGTTAGCCAAATTACAGCGGGGGTAATGGTGATATTATCGCTGACCTTGTATTGATAAAATCCCTCAACGTGATAAGAGGTATTTGGATCTTTAGTAATTCCAGTAACAGTAGAATTCGTGACCTTTGGTTCCATACCAAATATAATACCAGCTAAGTTACCTTTTTTACCCAAATCTGGTAAACCTAAAGTAACAGCATAGTTCCAAATTTCCGCCTTTCCTTTGGTACCAGTCAAAACTTGACTATTGGTATATCCAGCCCAACCACCTAAAACAAGCTTCTTTGTAATACCTAAAGATGCTTCCACACCGTAGGAATTACTGGAAAAGTTTGTACCAGAGGCAAGATTGGGATTGGTAAACGTGGCGTTATTACTACCTGTAGCCAGTGACTTGTTATAGGAATTGATGTAAGTTAAACCAAGGGAAATGCGATCGCTTGGTTTGACTGTTAATTGTGCTAAACCGCCGTAAGGACCATCGAACAACCCATTTCTGGGAGTAGGTGTATTGTGTTGACTAGCTAAGTAACCTAAACTGAGAGTTAAATTTTTACCGAATTTTTGTTTTACACCTAGTCCTGCACCACCCAGTTGGGCATAGATGGGGTTTCTGGTTCCAAATGCGGACACAGCACCAGACCCACCATTCCCATCAAATAGATTCAATGTGCTGTCAAGGTCGAGAATTATACCATCATTGGCTATGATATTGGCATAAGTATTTTTACCAAGGGGGAATCCATAGGAAAGCGCACCTATGGAAACATTGTTATTAGGTGTGCCACTGGCAAAGGACAATTTACCATCTGTAAATTTACCTTCTGTAGTATTACCAAAACTGTTAATATTGTTGCTTTCTAACCTGGTAAACAGTGTGTCTTTTCCAGTAAAACTGGTGACAAGCTCCAGTCTAGTTCTAGTGCCTAATGTCGTATTTTTGTCGGTAATGTTACTAGTGCCAATTTTATCACCAGAAACAATACCACTAACAACCGCAACAACCTGTCCTTGCAGTTTTGTGGTAGTTGAAAATTGATTAGCTTCTAAATCAGCGGTTTTGGCTTCTACAGTGTCTACACGCCCTTTTAAGGTTGCTAGTTCTGCGGAAAAGTCATTTTGCAACTTTTGGATTGTTGCTAAATCTTGTTTTGATACTAAATCAGCAGTAGCAGTAGCAATTAATTCATTGACTCGATCTAAGCAGGCATTTAACCCGGCTGCAAATTCGTATCGTGACAACGCCCGATTACCCCGAAAAGTCCCGTTAGGATAACCTGCAACACATCCATAGCGTTCTACCAATGATTGTAAAGCCTGAAATGCCCAATCATTAGGTTGAACATCGGATAACTGAGACACGGAAGTAACTTGAGATATTACCGCTTCTTGATTATTTATATTTAATTGTTGAGAATTAGTATCAGTCTGGAGTTGGTTATTTGCTGGTATTTCTTCAGCCAAGACTCCAGAACTTGTCCATAGTATAGCGCTGATAACAGTCGAACTAGCAAGTAAATATGTTGAGAACTTTTGCATTTTTCTTCACACCTGGTTTTTTACAAAAACTGAAGCTATTAAGAATTATTCTTAATAACTCTGACTTGGGACCTAGAAACTAAAAGTAGTTCTCAAAGCACCAATCACTAGATTACCATTACTATCATCGTGATTTGGGGCTGTTAGCCAAATTACAGCAGGAGTAATGGTGATATTGTCGCTAAGTTTATATTGATAAAATCCCTCAATGTGATACGAGGTATTTGGATCTTTTGCAACTCCAGCACCAGTCGCGCTAGAACTTGTGACTTTCGGTTCCATACCAACTATAACACCAGCCAAATTACCTTTTTTACCCAAATCAGGGAATCCAAGAGTAACAGCATAGTTCCAAGTGTCAAACTCTCCCTTTGTACCTGTCAAAACTTGACTATTGGTATAACCAGCCCAACCACCGAGAACAAACTTCTTGCTAATTCCTAAAGATGCTTGAACACCATAGGAATTATTGGAAAAATTTTCACTTGAAGTGACGATATTAGATGTAGCGTTATTACTACCAGTGAGTAATGGTTGATTGTAGGAATTGATATAAGTTAAACCAAGAGAAATGCGATCGCTTGGCTTGACAGTTAACTGCGCTAAAGCACCATAATTCCCATCAAATAGACCGTTTCCAGAAGTGGGGTTATTAGCTGTACTACTTAAATAGCCTAAACTTAGACCTATTTTATCGCCAAACTGATGGTTAACTGCTATACCCTTATCACCTAGTTGTCCATAAATCGGGTTTCTTGTCCCAAAAGTAGACACAGCCCCAAAAGCACCATCACCATCAAACAGATTGACTGTACTGGTAACATCGTCTGCTGCACCAGCATTAGCAATTAGTTTGACTTGGGTATTTTTCCCCAGAGGGAAAGCATACCATAGCGCATCTATAAAAGCATTGGTGTTACCAGTAGTACCAGCAAAAAATAAGTTGCCCTCATTAGTGTTAATGCTAGGACTGCTGATGTTATTAGCTTGGATTCTGGTAAAAAGTGTATCTTTCCCCGTAAAACTACTTACCAATTCAACCCGCGCCCTTGAAGCTAAAGTGGTATTTTTCCCAGAAATATCCGCACCATCAACCTGTTTATTTGTCAAGACATCACTAACAACTGCGACAACTTGCCCTTGCAACTTAGTGGTGGTAGAAAATTGATTAGCTTCCAATTCAGCAGTTTTGGCTTCTACCGTATCTACACGCCCCCGGAGGGTGACTAATTCTCCTGAAAAGTCCTTTTGCAACTTTTGGATTGTTGCTAAATCTTGCTTTGATACTAAATCACTGGTAGCTGTAGCAATTAGTTCATTGACTCGATCTAAACAGGCATTTAAACCAGCCGCAAATTCGTATCGTGATAACGCCCGATTACCCCGAAAAGTAGCGTTAGGATAACCCGCAACACATCCATAGCGTTCTACCAATGATTGTAATGCCTGAAATGCCCAATCATTAGGTTGAACATCGGATAACTGAGATACGGAGGTAACTTGAGATACTGCCTGTTCTTGGCTATTATTAACCTGTTGTTCTGAATTAGTTGCTGGTACTGATAATGCTTCTGCCTTTGCAGCAGCATTGATACATAATATGCTACCCACAACTGTTGAACTAGCAATTAAATAAGTCCAGAATTTTTGCATTTTTCTTCACACCCGTATTTAAGAGTGACGATTGCTATACTTGAATTAGTACAACTACTAGTAGTGATTCTTAACATACTACAGTCCTAAGTTAAGCCGATCACAATAAAAAGTTAAGAAATCCTTATCTACTGGAAACATTCTCAGTATACAGCAGTATTACCTGAAATTTCCAAATATTCTGTAACGCTTGATACAGTAGCATTTTTCTGATAATTTATATGAGAATGGATCTTATTATGAGATATAATCCCAATGAAGTTTTATTGTTAACATCAAACTATGAGAAGTTCTAGAGAAATCAAAATAGATAGAAAAACCAGAAGTTTCTTACCTCTGATTACCTTAATAATATTGTCGGTAGTTTATGGATGTAATAATCCTAATAGTGGTGAGGTTGTAAAAACAGAACCAGCACCAGTCCAAAAATCACCAAAAGCTAAGGTAGTGACAACATTCTTACCAGTTTATTTGTTTACTAAAGCAGTAGCCGGGGATGTAGCAGATGTAGAAATTTTAGTTAAACCTGGTACGGAAATACACGAATATCAAGGGACACCAGCAAACGTAAAAGCGATCGCTACAGCCAAGATATTAGTCAAAAATGGTTTAGGCTTAGAGGAGTTTTTAGCAGATACAATTAAAAATGCCGAAAATTCCCAACTAATGGAAATTGATGCGAGTAAAGGTATTTCAGCTATTAATAAAATTTCCCCCATAGATAAAACAGCAACGGGAGAACATGATCATGATCACGAACACCAATTAGGAAATCCTCATGTTTGGTTAGATCCAGTTTTAGCAAAACAGCAAATTATCAATATTCGAGATGGTTTAATTATCGCAGATCCTGTCAATAAAGCCAACTATCAGACCAATGCAGCGGCATATATTCAGAAATTAGATAATTTAAATAATGAATTTCAGCAGACTATTAAACAAACACCAAACTGCACCTTTATTACCTTTCATGATGCCTTTCCCTATCTTGCCAAACGTTATAACATTAAACAATTAGCAGTAGTAGAAATTCCTGAAAAGCAACTTTCCCCAACAGATGTCCAAAAAGTGGTGAATACAGTCAAAAAATACCAAGTAAAAGCCTTGTTTAGCGAACCAGGGTTAGATAACAAATTACTCACCAGTATTTCCCAAGATTTGGGGTTAACTGTGGGGACTTTGGATTCTTTAGAAACGGGTGATACCAATCCAGAGTATTATTTTAAAGCAATGAAAGCTAATTTGGAGAGTTTAGCCGCTGGATGCAAGTGACGCAGGGGTTTAGCAATGCTGATATGTGTCAACTTAACGTTAACCGGGCGGTTAGAAACCGCGTCTACAAAGGCAAAACCCACCTGCGTGGGTTTCAAATCCTTGATTTTTTCTTAGTCCGCGCAGGCGGACTTTGTTTGTGTAGCCGTGAATTACATTCGCCAGGGCTTAAGTTGACTACTCCTGAATCCTTCTCTTTTTCTGACTTCTGACTCCTGCCATATCACTATAAATTATTGGCATCTTAAATCCTAAATTACATGACTGACGAGCAAGCAGAATTTACATTACCAATATTAAAAGTTTCCGGGTTAACAGTCTACCAAAGCAGCTATTTAGCTGTGCGAGATGTTTCCTTTGAATTGTTAGCAGGAACAGATACAGCCATAGTTGGTCCAAATGGGGCTGGAAAAAGTACATTAATTAAAGCTATTTTAGATTTAATTCCCCGCAGTGCTGGAACAATTGAAGTTTTTGGTCGCCCAATTTCTAGACTAGGAAATTTGCGGAACCAGTTGGGATATATGCCACAAAACTTTATTTTTGATCGCAGTTTTCCAATTTCGGTTAGTGAGTTGGTAGCTTTAGGAATAGGGAATCAAAAACATTCATTTCTCTGGAAATTTTCGCAACAAAAACGGGAAACATCATTAGCAGTCACCGCAGCTTTACACCGGACTGATGCTTATCGCTTGCGAAATCAGGCTATTGGGACTCTGAGCGGTGGTCAACTCAAACGGGTATTATTGGCTTATTGTTTGGTAACACCGCGAAAATTGTTAGTATTGGATGAAGCTTTTGCAGGGGTGGATGTCCAAGGAACAACGGATTTTTATGCTTTGTTAAACGAATTAAAACGAGAAGAGAATTGGACGGTGTTGCAAGTTTCCCACGATATTGATATGGTAAGCCGTCATTGCGATCGCGTCATCTGTCTCAATCAAACTCTTGTCTGTTCCGGTCAACCGGAAATAGCCCTTTCCCCACAAAATCTTTTAGCTACTTATGGTCCTGGTTTTAGTCGCTATGAACATCATCATTAGTCATTGGTCATTGGTCATTGGTAATAAACTTTTCTTCTTTCTCCTGAACTCCTGAACTCCTGACTCCTGACTCCTCTTATATGACCATTAACTATCATGACTTGGTGAATTTATTACAATTTCCTTTTATGCAGCGTGCCATTATGGGTGCTGTGTTAATGGGCATTTTAGGCGGTTTATTGGGCAGTTTCGTTACCTTACGACAATTATCCTTTTTTAGTCATGCCGTTGGTCATGCAGCCCTAGTAGGTGTAGCATTAGGCGTGTTACTCAACACTAATCCTACTTGGATGTTACTCCCGTTTACTTTGATCTTTGGAGTTGTTGTTCTCTACCTAATTGATAAAACTGATTTAGCCAGTGATAGCGTTCTCAGCATAGTTCTATCCGGGGCATTAGCGATCGGTGTCATTCTCACCAGTTTTATTAAAGGATATCGCGGTAACTTAATGGGCGTGCTGTTTGGCGATATTTTAGCCATAGATAACACAGATTTAATTTTGACCTTATTGGTGCTTGTCGGTAGTAGCATTTTTTTATTATCAACCCTGCCACAACAGATTTTATTAACTCTTAATCCCGATGTTGCTCAAGTCCAAGGCATACCTGTACAATTATATCGCTATGGATTCGTTGTTTTACTTTCCCTCGCCGTAGCTGTAGCAATTAAAGCCGTTGGTGTTTTATTAGTAAATGCGTTTTTGGTAATTCCGGCTGCTACAGCCAAACTCATGAGTCACCATTTCAGCCGCTTTCTAATTCTATCGGTGGTTGTCGGTTCTAGCAGTAGTATCGCGGGAATGATGGTTTCTGGCTTGTTTAACCTAGCATCTGGACCAAGTATTGTTTTTGTGCAGTTTTTGGTATTTGTGGCTGTATTTAGCTGGGTGAAGTTGACAATGAAGGTCGGCTAAAATTCTTTTGAATAACCCCTTGACTAATCTTTTTTATCATGCTAAATTTATTGACGGTGGTGAATAAAAAAGCCCCACGCCGGGATAGCTCAGTTGGTAGAGCAGAGGACTGAAAATCCTCGTGTCACGAGTTCAAGTCTCGTTCCTGGCATCAATAGGCTGTTTGTGCATTTAGTTTGTAAATTCTAGCGGGCAAGATGCTCGCACCACAGAGTTCAAGTAAAATGCACCAAACACGATGGGGCAATGAACTTTTGCAAAATTCTGAACAACCAAAGCGATCGCCATGATTAATATTAGTATAGATTAATTAGGCTGGTTTTAGAGAACTCCTTGCAGCAGCGCTGACGCGATCGCTTTTGACCAAACTTCCGCACCTCAAGCAACTTTCCTGTTACGTAGTGATTCTACTTGGGTGAAATACTATCTGTAAATAATACCAGAAGTATCTTACTCACAGTCAAGTTCACTTTGGCTCTTGATTAACCACTGTCTAGTTTCTGCAAATTTTGCGTTATCCATACAGGAGTTTACCCTGACGTATTACTTGATTGACTAGTGAGTTTGCTACATTAGCCTTGAGTTCAACTTCTGAGCGGGTCATCACCAGAATATCTTTTGGAATACCAATACCACGCAAAGCCTTATATGCCTGACGCGCTCGACGATAGCGTGGTTCATCTGATTTTGAGATAATCACCAATAAGTCAATATCGCTATCCTCAGTCGGTTCACCGTAAGCATAAGAGCCGAACAAAAAAATCTGTTCTGGTTCGAGCGCGCTCACCAGTCGGTTAGTAATTTCATTTAGAAACTGAGTGCTTAAATGCTTGGCAGCCATAAAATTTAACTTATTCCAATACTTTCTCTAAAATACAGTGACGTACTCCACACACTCCCTTTCAGGTGAGTGTGGGCTTCTCAGTGACTCCTCTATGAGGACATTAACTGAGCTTTAACACCGTGCGCCCCACGGTTCTTTGGTTTTGAGATTTGTTTTTTGTTTTGTAGGCTGCATTTCTGCATTTAATTGGACTACACCTACTTTTTTATAATAACATAAAATCAATATTTTGTTCGTTTCGTCGCTGTAGCCTTCT
>NZ_JAQMSE010000009.1:0-7807 GCF_028330045.1 Aphanizomenon sp. CS-733/32 | reverse complement strand
GGTGACAGGTGACAGGTGACACAGGTGACACAGGTGACAGTGTAAAAAGTCAAAACTCAGCACTGTTGATGATAGGAGAGAATACAGTGAATACAGCGATCGCACAAAGTGCAGCCCCAGAGGCAAGTCCCCGCTGGCAGGATTTAGTCAGCTCCCATACTGGCATTATCCGAGCCTTAGATAGATTTACCAAGCCTTATACAGAGTTCGATTTTCCGGTGTTGTGGCAAGCCGAATTAGCCAATTTCCAACTTCGTAAACAGCAGGATGATTTACGTTACGGTGTCGGGAGAGGCATGACCGATGAACAAGCCATTTTTGGGGCTGTGGGCGAAGCTATAGAAAGATACTGTGGTGGTATTGTTGATCATCGGCAACTAATGGTTGGTAGCTATGAAGAATTAGGTAATCGTGCCGTTTCTCCTTTAGTTTTTTCTCCTTTTTCTGACCAACAATACTCTCACCCAAACTTTCCTTTTCCAGCTTTTAATCCGACAACGCAGACTTCGTGGATGAATGCCCTTTCTTTATCCAGTAACCAACAGGTTTTAGTTCCAGCCTTTTTGGTTTATTTGGACTGGGACGGCAACCAACCAGGAGATTATATTTTACCTGTTAGTTCTAACGGTATGGCTAGTGGACCATCTTGGGAGTTTGCCGCCTACCGGGGTTTGTGTGAATTAATTGAGCGTGATGCTTTCATCATTACGTGGTTAAATCGCTTACCTGCTCCGCGCATCTATTTTGACCACTTGCCAGGAATTGAGACGGAAATAGCCCGCCACTATGGCCGCTTTGGCATTGAGTTAGTTGTCTTCGAGTTGACTACTGATATTCAAGTCCCAGTTTTCATGGCTATGTTAATTGACCATTCGGGCAAAGGTCCCGCTGTTTCCACTGGGATGGGATGTCATCTTGATGGACCAACGGCTTTTCACAAGGCAGTTTTTGAAGTTTGTCAAGCTCGCTTTGGCGACATAGAACGGATGAAAACTGGGGCTGGGACTAATCTCCATCAATATAGTGATGTTCAGAATTTGGATGATCACAACGCTTTTTTTTACACAACTTCTCGGTTGAGTGAGTTGGATTTCTTATTTCATCATGATCAATCCTGCCAAGTTGAAGATATACCAACTTACGAATCTGCATCAGAAGCGGAGAATTTACAATCAGTAGTTGCCAAGTTGAATTCAGTGGGTGTTGAACCTTATGTAGTGGAAATTACCGCCCCTGATATCGCCTCTCTTGGTTTCCGAGTCGTGCGGACTTTAGCCAGTGAATTAGTCCCTATTTATTTTGGTTATGGACAAGAACCATTGGGAACTCGGCGGTTGTTTACAGTCCCAGAAAGGTTAGGTTATGGTGGACGACGAACTGAAAATGACCTCAATCCCTGTCCACATCCTATGGCTTAAAATGAGGAAATTAGAATAATGCACACAGTCAATGAACCTCTGGAGTTAGCTCTTTTGTATCATTTGAACTCTCCAGTCCCGAAAAGTTATGTCAAGCGTGTTCCGGCTACTGAACTACGATATCTGCCAGAAGCTCCTTTTCTGGAACTACCAAAAGCACCACGGGATAACCCGCTGTCGGAACTTTTAGCACGGCGTACTTCTGTGCGATCATTTGATAATCAGGTGATGTCACTCGTCTCTTTGGCTCAACTGCTGGATGCAGGGTGTGGACTCAATGGACTGCGTGAGGTGGATAATCAGTGCTATGAGGCTCGCAACTCTCCTTCCGCGGGGGGACTTTATCCCCTGGAGGTGTTCGTATCTACACAAGCGGTAGAAGGTTTGGTTAGCGGACTATATCACTATGAACCTCGCGGACACGGTTTACATTGGGTGAATGATGCTGTGCCAACGGATTTTATAGAAGCATTTTTGCAGCAGGATTATATTATCAATGCTAATGCTCTGTTTGTGTTCACATCGGTTTTTATGCGCTCAATGGGTAAATATGGAGCGCGGGGCTATCGTTTTGCGCTGTTGGAGGCTGGTCATCAAGCTGAAAACATAAGTTTAATGGCTGTGCAATTGGGGCTAGACAGTCTTTGTCTCGGTGGTTTTCATGATATGAGTTTAAATGTTATGTTGGGGATTGATGGGCAACGTCATGCGGCTATTTATTGTGTTGCTGTGGGCAGGAAAGGATGAATTTTTGCACGCAGAGGCGCAGAGGCGCAGAGAGGATGAGTTTGAGGAATTATTCTTTACTACCTGTAAAGGTAATACCTTGAATTAAGTAGCGGTTAAAGAAGGCATAAATGGCTAAACCGGGCAGGGTGAATACCATTGAGGCTGCCATAATGTAGTTCCAATAGCTGATATATTGACCTTTAAAGGTGTTTAGTCCCAAGGGTAAGGTGAACATTTTTGGGTCAAAAAGAATGACTACGGGGAGCAAAAAATTATTCCAACTGCCCATAAATACAAAAATCGCTTGTGCGGCTAATGCTGGTTTGGCTAGAGGTAAAACTATGTGCCAAAAAATTCCCCAGGCATTTAAACTATCTAGTTGACCGGCTTCTTCTAATTCTCTAGGGAAATTTACAAAGAATTGCCGCATCATGAAAATAAAGGTAGCATTAACCATACTCGGAACTATCATCCCTGGGTATGAGTTTAACCAACCGATGGTTTTGAGAATTAAAAATGTGGGAATTAGGGTAATTTGTGCTGGCACTACTAAGACTGCCAAAATTAGGAAAAACCAGAACTGTTTACCATGAAAGTTCAATCTAGCCAGGGCATAACCTGCCATTGAGTTAAATAGCAAGTCTAAAATCGTGACGGTAACGCCAATAATCACACTATTAAATAACCACCGCCAAAATAGGGGTTCTTGCAGAAATATCTGTTTGTAATTATCAAGAGTAAAATGTTTGGGGATGAAATTAAACTCACCACTAATGATTTCAGTAAGGGGCTTGAATGATGCGGAAAATGCCCAAAGAAAGGGAATTATGGTGATAATTCCATAAACTGTGAGGAAGATATATAATACAACTTTGAAAAAGAAAATATTAAAGATTTTATTCAAATTTTATAGCCTCCGAAAAATTGCTCTTGAATTAATGTGATGGTAATAATTACAGATGCTAGTAAAAAGGCAATGGCGGCACCATATCCCATCTGTAAATTCCGAAATACGGTTTGATAAATTAGCAAAACTAAGGTGAGAGTGGCGTTATTTGGTCCGCCAGTTCCTCCAGAAAATATATAAGATTGATCAAATAATTGAAAAGTCCCAATTATTCCCATTGCCATAACGAAGAAAGTCACTGGTTGCAATAAAGGTAAGGTAATATAAAGAAACTGCTCCCACTTATTAGCACCATCAAGTTCTGCGGCTTCGTAAAGGGTTTGGGGGATGTCCTGTAAAGCTGCTAAATAAATCACCATAAAAAACGGTGCTGTTGACCAAATATTCATGATCATAATTCCTTTGAGGGCAACAGATGGATCTCCTAACCAATTATAAATAGGTAATTTTAGGAAAGCTAAAAAATTGTTTAGGAGTCCATTTGTGTTATAAATCCACATAAAAATTAGTGTTAAAACTGCGGAAGATGTGACTGTTGGTAAAAAGTAAAGAATCCGCCACCAATTCTTCCCGCGAATGCCAGAATTAAGTGTTACAGCTAAACCTAAAGCTAAAATAGTTTGTGTGGGAACAACAACGGCTACATATTCGGCGGTATTTTTTAAAGCAATTCCTATTCTTTCATCTGTTAGTAATCTCTGGAAATTACCTAAGCCGAAAAAATGGTAATGAATACCGCCTAACATTTGCACTTTGTGTAAGGAAAGAAATACGGCATAGAGAATAGGTAAAATTACAAATGTGCCTAAAACTAAAATACTGGGAGTTATGAATAAATAAGCTGTTAAATTTTCTTTGATTTGTCTATCACAGTGATGTTCGGGTAAATGAAACACATTTTTATATCTCACGCAAAGGCGCAAAGGAAGAAAGGAATAGAAAAATTAGAGTCTGGTACAAGTTTTAATTACAAACTCTACATATCTGCCTGAATTTGTTGGTTGGCTGCATTTTGCGCTTTTAACATTGCTTGTTTTAATGGTTGTTGTCCTAGCAAAACACTAATAAATTGATTATCAAAGTTGTTGATAATTGCGGCGGGATACTTGCCTAATTGCCAGGGTGTGGCATAATTAACTCCTGCTACTAATGATGCTCTAAGAGGGTCTTGATCATAGCCTAATTGTTGTGCTACTGATTTACGGGCTGGTAATGCAAATCCTTTACTTGTCCATTTTTTCATGCCTTCTTTGCCTGTTAAATAGGAGATGAGTTTCCAGGCTGCAAGTTTATGGGGGGCTTGTTTATTCATGACATAAGCAACGGTAAAAACCATTGTTGCTTGCTGATTATTAATTTTAGGGATCTCTGCTGTGGCAAATTCTAGTTTAGGAAAGGTTTCTTGCAAGTAGGGAATTGCCCAATTCCCCTCAATTACCATTGCTACTTTATTTTGTCCAAACATTTCACTCCCTGAATTTGTACCGACATCAGATTTTTGAGCGGAAGAACGGTCTTTTTGATATTGATTAATGACTAATTCTAAACCTTGCAAACCTGGATTATTGGCAAAGGTAGCATAACCATTTTTATCAATAATTTCTCCGCCAAAAGCGGTAATTTTATATGCCTGACGGGCTAATTCGGGAATTTCACCAAAGCCATATTTGTTCAGTTTGCCTGTTAATTGTTTGGCATAGGTGCGAAGTTGTTCCCAGGAGGTTGGCGGACTGGTTAAACCAATTTGATTAAATGCTTTTTTGTTATAAAATAGAGCTAAGGTAGAATAGTCTTTAGGTAAACCATAAATATGATTTTGGTAGGTAAAATTGTTGAGGAGTTTGGGTTCTATGTCTGTAAGATCAAATTTGGGGTTAATGTATTTATCAAGGGGTTCTAGGACGTTCTGACCCATGAAAAAAGGGGCTTCTAGTGCGTCGAGATAAAATACATCTGGTGCGGCTTCTCCTACTAGGCGGGTTTTAATCACATCCATATATTGATCGGCGATCGCTTCATATTTGACTTTGATCTGGGACTGCTGCTTTTCAAAGTCTTGGATTACCTGTTTTAACAGGGTTTGTTCTAGGGGATTACCTGTCCAACCACTGAGTTTGACGGTAATGGGTGGAGGTGATTTTGGTAATAGCAAATTATGACAACTAATCAGAGCGATCGCTATTGTTATTACCAATCCTAAAAAGTTAAATAATCTCTTTTTTCTCACAATTTAATTGAGATTAATTTTGAGTTGATATGGTTACTAATTTATTTCTCCTGCTGCCATAAATCATCTTTCTAGAGGATGGTTTTATAGCAATAAGATCATCAGATACCCGACTTCTTTAAGAAGTCGGGTATCTGACTCTCACAACTTTTCAAACATGCTCTTAACCGTTCAGTATAGCATCACTTTCTGATCATCAAATCTCTAGATTTTCCTACTAAACGCATAAACTCACCCCGATAACCTTCCGTATCTTCCCCCTGACTTTGAGTTGCTAATTTAATTACCAAATCATAGTTAGCATTCCCTTTGTATTCAGAATCACGTAATATCATCCCAAAGGTTGCTACAGCAGCCGCAAATCTCAAATTAGTTGATGGTGTTTGGTTAATTTGAAAGTCGCTATCTTTGATAGTCTGAGTAATTAATTGACTGGTACTATCTTGAGGTAATTTATAACGGAGTTTCACCAACATCATCTCATTATCGGCAGTAGCGATCGCATTAACACCAGAACGCTGATACCGTAAAGGGTCTACCTGTGGTAATTTCACATCACTGTTTGTACCAGTGGGAATAATTTCATACAGTGCTGTTACAGAATGACCAGCGCCAATTTCCCCCGCATCTTTTTTATCATCATTGAAATCTTGGTTTTGCAACAGGCGGTTTTCATAGCCAATTAAGCGGTATGCTTGGACTTTAGCCGGATTAAATTCCACCTGAATTTTTACATCCTTGGCAATGGTAAACAATGTTCCCCGAATGTCATTAACTAGGACTTTTTTAGCTTCCAATAAGGTATCAATATAGGCATAGTTGCCATTACCCTTATCAGCTAGTTGTTCCATTTTGCCATCTTTATAGTTGCCAGTACCAAACCCCAAAACTGTGAGAAAAATTCCCTGGTCTCGTTTCTTTTCAATTAATCTGGTCAATTCAGCATCGCTGGAAACCCCGACGTTAAAATCTCCATCGGTAGCTAAAATAACCCTATTATTCCCAGATTTGAGGAAGTTTTGTTGAGCGATTTTATAAGCCAATTCAATCCCCTGACCACCAGCAGTAGAGCCTCCAGCCTGTAAGCGGTCAATGGCTGCTAGAATTTTCGTTTTTTGATTTCCAGGGGTAGCAGCCAGGACTACACCTGCATTTCCGGCATAAACTACTAAACTTACCCTGTCTTGAGGACGTAACTTATTAACTAGCAATTTTAACGACTGTTGCACCAAGGGTAATTTATCGGGTTCACCCATAGAACCGGAGACATCAATTAAAAATACGAGGTTGCTGGGTGGTAAGGTTTCACTCTCTAAGCGTTTCCCTTGCAAACCTACCTGTACTAATTTATGTTGAGGATTCCAGGGAGCATAAGTTACTTCGGTGGTGACGGAAAAAGGGCGATTTCCTGTGGGTTGAGGATAATTATAGGGGAAGTAGTTAATCAATTCTTCTATTCGTACTGCATCTTTAGGCGGTAATTGTCCTTGGGTAATAAACCGTCGCATATTACTGTAGGCTGCTGTATCTACATCTATGGAAAAGGTAGAAAGAGGTTCATTACCAACACGATGAAAGGGATTATCGTCAATGCGACTATAGTTCTCTGTATTGAATTTACCACCTGTTTGGGTTTCGGGGGCAACTAAGGCATTAATACTGCTACCAGCTTGGATTTTAGAAATCTGGGGACGGTTAACAGTAGACATTACTGGTGAACTAGGGGGTAATGGCATGACTACGCCTGATGGTTTAGTCTTAGGAATAGATTGCTCTTGAAGGGGTTCTCTGGTAGGTTGAATAGGGGCGATATTGGTACGAGCTTCTAATTTATCTGTATCTTGGGAATTGTTGAGAATTGCTAACTCTGGAGCAAATTCTTTTTGTAAGCGTTGTAGGGTTTGTAGGTCTGTTTGAGCAACTGTGGTGGGGTTATTTGCTATGAGTTCATTAAGGCGTTGTGAACAAGTATTCAAGACTGTAGCAAATTCTGTGCGAGTGACGGGAAGATTACCAAAGTTAGGAATGGAAACGACGCAACTATAATTATTAGCTAATGCCTGAATTGCTTGGTAGTTGGGATGATTGGGTAAAATGGAGTTGGCTGAGGTGGTTGAATTGGCGGGAATTGCAACTGTCATGGACTGACGGAAAACGGCAGTTCCTACTGTTGGTATTAATAACAGCAGTGTTAAAATACTGACGCGCTGCCACATTTGGGACTGAATCTGGTAAGACATTGCTAAATCCTCACACTCAAGAAAGATGTTTGCGCTGTTGCACTTACCCAGAATAGTCCTGAGCAGCCTAAAATTTGATTACCGTTACAGTTTTGGTAACTGTAAGTAGTCGGACAATCATGAACTGCGTACACCAGGATACATGAAACCCACATTCCGCACCCCAAAATATTACAGAGGGAAATTACGGAGATGAAAATCGAAGGGAGCATCAAAACAAACAGACAAAGTGAAAAAAGGCATTTGAGAAACAGTAAATCACCAAAAATGTCATCAAAATCTATTC
>NZ_JAQMSE010000088.1:0-17607 GCF_028330045.1 Aphanizomenon sp. CS-733/32 | reverse complement strand
GTGTAGTCCAATTAAATGCAGAAATGCAGCCTACAAAACAAAAAACAAATCTCAAAACCAAAGAACCGTGGGGCGCACGGTCTTAAAGCTCAGTTAATGTCCTCATAGAGGAGTCACTGAGAAGCCCACACTCACCTGAAGGGGAGTGTGTGGAGTACGTCACTAAAAGTTGTCAATGCGTAAGTCCTATTAACTTAGGAAACTCCAAAAAAGAGGCTATAGATAATTAAACCGTCTATAACCTCAAATTGGGTCTGGGCATTAAACTAACTGATTAAGCAAAGGCCGCTTTCTTTAAAACATCCACCTTATCAGTGTGTTCCCAAGGTAAATCCAAATCCGTTCTTCCCAAATGACCGTAAGCTGCAACGTCCTGATAAAAACGTCCGCCTCTTTCGCTTGGTAAGTTACGTAAATTGAACACATGGATAATTCCCGCTGGCCGGAGTTCAAAGTTATCCTTGACCAAGTTCAACAGAATTTCATCATCAACCTTACCTGTACCAAAAGTATCAACAAAGATACTCACAGGACGTGCTACACCAATGGCGTAACTTAGCTGCACTTCACATTTTTCTGCTAACCCAGCCGCAACAATATTTTTCGCTGCATAACGAGCCGCATAAGCCGCAGAGCGGTCTACCTTAGTGGGGTCTTTTCCAGAAAAAGCCCCGCCACCATGTCGAGAATAACCACCGTAGGTATCAACAATAATTTTCCGACCTGTTAAACCGGAATCTCCTTGTGGTCCACCAATCACAAACTTACCGGTGGGGTTGACCAGAAACTTTGTTGCCTCATTGGGTTTCACAGTAATATCGCCAAATATAGGTTCTACTACTTCTGTCCACAGGTCAGCTTTAATCTTAGCCTGTACCCCAGCATCATCGCTAATATCACCAATGGTAGCTGTATGTTGGGTGGAAATTAAGATGGTGTCAATACCCACAGGTTTGCCATCTTCATAAACCACAGTAACTTGGGTTTTACCGTCAGGACGCAAATAAGGAAGAATACCAGCCTTACGAACTCCTGCCAATCTTCGCGCAATGCGGTGCGCTAAACTGATAGGTAAAGGCATAAGTTCTGGTGTTTCGTTACAAGCGAAACCAAACATGATACCTTGATCACCGGCACCAATTTTATCGAATAGCTCTTCACTATCCTCAGTTCTGGCCTCTTTAGCAATATTCACACCTTGAGCAATATCGGCTGATTGTTCATCCAAGGCAATTAGAACACTGGCACTATCCGCAGAAAAGCCATTATCAGCGTCAGTATAGCCAATTTCCGCAATTTTTTTACGGGCAAGATTGACGTAATTAACATGAGCTTTAGTGGTAATTTCTCCAGTAATTAGCACCAAACCAGTATTAACTACAACTTCTGCTGCCACACGGCTATTAGGGTCTTCTGCTAATAGCGCGTCAATAATGGTATCCGAAATTTGATCACAAATTTTATCGGGATGACCTTCTGTAACTGACTCGGAAGTAAATAAATAGCGTCGAGACAAAGGGATTTCCTCCTGAAAGAATGTTTTCACTGATGAGATACATCAGTTACTAATTTCTGAAATCATAACAATATTTACAGTTTTTGGAATAAGTATCTTTTATCCCAGTGTTTAAAGGCTTATATGTATAACAAGAGGCACTCAGATCCCCGACTTCTCAAAGAAGTCGGGGATCTTGTTGTTGAGAGTATCTACCAGAAAAGTCCTCAGTAACCTGAGATTGGATCACCGTTACGGTTTTGGTAACTATAAAGGATACAATACTTCATATACACAGTATTCGTGATATCTTCACAAAACGACGGTGATGAAAAGAATTCTTATTTTGACCGCTAACCCCACAAACACAAAACCGTTGCGTGTAAGTGAGGAAGTGAGGGAAATTAAAAGTGCTTGCGAACGTTCCCAAAACCGTGAACAATTTGAGGTTGTTTCTGAAGAAGCTGTAGGTATTGAAGAACTACGTCGTACCCTATTAAAACATAAACCAGATATTATTCATTTTTCAGGGCATGGTGCAGGAGAACAGGGTTTAGCTTTAATGGCAGATAATGGAGAATATTCCTGAACATTTAACTCCTAGTTTAAAAATCAGGACTAGTTTAGATTTTCAGGCTGTATCTGATAGTTTAAAAGATATTAGGTTAGAAAATTTTGATGGTCAAGTTTCTTTAAATTCTTCTTTTTATATTGAACGTTCTAATATTGAATCAAATTGTTATCAGACAATTTTATAACCGGGAGCATTAATTAGAATTAAAGCCCCTAAAAAGATGGGGAAAACATCTTTGATGAGTCGAATTTTAAATCATGGTGTCAAACAAGGTTATCAAAAAGTATCTATTGATTTATGGAGTCCAGAAATATTAACTGATGTTAGCACATCTTTACAATGGTTTTGTGCTTTTGTCAGTGAAGAATTAAACTTAGAAGTCCAATTAGGGCTTGCTGAAAAAGTTGTCTGTGAGGGCTAGGAGTCAGGAGTCAGGAGTCAGGAGTCAGGAGGAAGAATTAGAAGAAGATAAGAATAGTATTAAATCCGGTAAAGTGATAGGTTTTTGCTAATTTCAACCCTTATTCCTTGCACTTCTTTCACCTTCTTTACCTTCAAACTCTTGATATATCTCAGTTCTAGGTTTATTCAGCAGCCCCCAATTAGAGAAATATTGGAAAAAGTTTTTACCCAATCAACAAAATTGTACTAAATATTTTAGTGATTATATTTTAATTCAAATTAATCAACCAATAGTATTAGGATTAGATGATATTGACGAAATATTTTCTTATCCGCAAATTGCTGGTGAATTTTTTAAGCTGTTAAGATCCTGGAATGAGAAAGGTAAAAATAGTGATATTTGGCAAAAGCTACACATTATAATTGCTCATTCTCAAGAGGTTTATGCTATTAATTTTGACATTAATTCTTCACCTTTTAATGTGGGATTTTCTGTTGAATTAGGAGAATTTAATCAATTACAAGTTAAGGAATTAATTAAAGTTTATATCAATTCGATACCTGGCACAAGTCCTAACGAATAAAATTAATTTAACAAATATTAAGAGGAACAACAGGTTCAAACTCCTTACGATCTGAAGTAACTAAAATACCACTTTCTCGATTAGCCAGAGTTAATGCAAAACAATCTGCTAGAGAAATTCTTCTGATACTTGCCTTATAACCTCCTACCTGTCGCCAAAAACTGACTGTCAAATCATCTCGAATAACCAGCCCTAAATATTGCACATCTTCAATAAGAGCATCTGCAATTGTATCTCCTCCCGTTCGCAGAAAATCATAATAAACTTCACATAAATTAATGCCATGAATCATGCAAATATATTGATTATCAGACAAGTAGTTTTCTACAATTTCTGCCCCTAACTCATTTCTGAAAAAAGCAATTAAAGCACAAGCATCTAAAATAATATTCATCTTGCTAATTTTCCAAAGCAATCTCTATCTGTTTCTTACTTGCAAAATCATCGCTACTTGTCGCCAGATTAGAATACTTCCCTCGTAATGAATGAATTATAACTTGCTTAGTTTCCTCTTCTCTTCTTTTGCGGAGTATTTCAAATAGAAAATCTTGATCTTCTTTTGATAAACTGGCCAGTGAATTAATAATTTCTTGCAACGTTATCATAAAATCTCTAACACTTTAATCACTGGCAGATTATAGCACAATCTCCCAGTTGAAAGCTTCCCGTTATTCAAAAAGCCTTCTTGCATTCCCGCCGCTTTTGGGTTAGAGCAAATATATATAAGTTTATACATTAAAAACTTTTCAAACATCCTCTTAGAGAAGTCGGGGATCTGGCTGCATCTGGCTGCATCAATAACAATACTTACCGCTATCAGGTGTAGGATTTTCCTTAGCAGTTCGCATTGCGCCTAGTATGGTGGAAATGAAAACACAACGCTTGGCTTTACCACCAGATTTACTGGATAGGGTAATTCTACCAAATGGCGGTTTCACTGTCCCAAGATGATCAAATGGGACTCTTCTTACACCATTAGATACCTGTAATGTTGATTCATCATCATCATCATCTAACTTCACACTAGCATCTAAGTCATTCCATTGAGCATTAGATGGGTCAATTGTAGCCGCATGAACTGCCCATTGGAGAATATTATTTTGTTCTCGGAAACTAGCGTGGTAGGTCAACTTTTCCTTTTTGGCTTGGCTTTGAGCTTCACGCATGGCTCGATAAACTTGATCTTGGGCAATATTTAAGTGGTGAACGTTGATAAACCCTAACCAGCTTGGTGCTGCGATCGCTGATAAAACACCAATCATCAAAAACACTACTATCATTTCTATCAAGCTAAAACCAGCGTCTAGACCAATATATCTTTGACGATGATGCTGTAATAACTTGATCTGTAAATTTGCAATTTTATAATTAGTAGCCATTATTTATTCCTAATAATTGAAACTATAGGACTCCTATTTACCTGAGTTCGATATAAGATAATTTTTGGAAAACTGCCCCAAATATGAGTCTCAAACCCTGATGATCTCGTTGAAAAAATCATAACTCTGAGATCCGAACTCCTAACACCGAACTCAGGTGTTCCCAGTTAAGAGTTCCCTGTTCCCTGACCACACAAGTAAATTCACAGAATCAAACCGGATTCCTATATTTTATTTATTGAGTGTATAAGAAACCACGAGCTTGAACAATGGCACTAACTGTAGGAAAATAAGTTTGTTGCTTTTTGTCAGTGTAATCTATGCTGTTTGATTGGATACGAGCTAAAGCATTACCCCGGATAACAATCTGTGCTGTAGAAATTACTTGCCCTTGATTAATATAATTACTAACACAGACATAAAAACTGGTCATTGTTGTACTGGATATTGGTGTTATGGTAACACCTAGTTGGTTAGCATCAGCAGGGCATGATGCTGTTGATATTGTTATACTGGGACTATTTATAGTGGGAGTTGCTGGTGGCACAGTTTGATCAATATAGTCAACTAGCACCTGGGGAGTATCCGTATAACTTGTTGTTAAGTTGGGATAATTGGTGGTATCAGGCGATCGCCATTGATTCATTTTCTGAGTTATATCACCCGTTGATCTGTCTAGGTTAAATGGCACAAAACCACCATCAGGACAATTAGCAGTATCAACAAATTTAAGACTTGTATCATAAGAACCAGTACAAGTCGTCCCCGTACTGTTACTGATACTGCGAACACCATCTTTAATTTGCCATCTAGCAATCCGAGCCGCTTTAGACCAAGTTGTACTACTATCCTTAATCAAATAGTACGCAACTAAGGAATAAACAAAAGCATCATCTTTTGTCCCTGCGTCCGTAGAAATGACATTTGAGACTAATTCTCGCTTCCAGAAAACCAGTATAGGGACTCCATTTGTTACTGTACGCAAAGAATCCTTAATCCCACTATTTGCGGCTGTGGCACTGTAATTTCTAGTAACACCATTGTAATCATAGATATAAACAGCTTGTTGTAAATCACGAGTAATGAAATCCATTGCTATTTGTAATTCTTGCTCAGAACTCGTCTTAGCTTGCTCCCTTTTGTCTGTATTCATAACGCTTACCATTAGTCCAAACAATGGTGTCAAGACTAAAAATGCCATTACCAAGCCTATTAACAGTTCCATGAGGGTAAAACCATAATCTCGGTTTGCTACCCTAGAAAATTTCATCCATCCTTTAAGCAAGAAATTAATTGGTTTAAGCATATTCCAGTTTCACCTTTGGTAAATTTGATCATCTCAATTTAATTAAAATAGTTAATGCAGGCATCTTTCCTACTCAAAGCGTAAAAATAGGACTTACCTTTGTAGGGTGCGTCAGACCCGATAATCTAACAAAAAACAGGTTTCCCCTATCTGACGCACCTACTCGTTTTTAGTTACAAGGTTTAGTATCAGAACCAGCTTTAAAACCCAAGCGGTTACATAAAGCCTTAAAACTTGTATTAGCATTAGCTACATCAGCAGCCATTTCTAGAATCGGCGCTTGTTTATTCCCTGAACCAGCGGTAACAACTCCTTGTGTATTCTTCGTAGTACCTGTATTGGCTAAAACAGGTTTCGTGAAATCAATATCTTGGCGATATACTCTCACCGCTAAACGATAGCCCTTATCATTACTAGTATCAGGAGTAGGAGTAGGATCACTAACAAGGACTCGACCCGCTTGAATGTAAAACAAATTCTTTTGATCAGAGTCACTAGAACAATCAGGTGTCAGAATAATCCCATCACTTTGAACACAATATAGAGTTGTTGCTGTTGTAGGAACGGACATATTCGTACTGCTAATCAAATAGTCATTGATTTTGGTGCTATTTGTAATGCTTCTAGATGAAGATGAAGATGCAGTGGAATCAATCTCCTTAACTGTAGTTATATATTCGGTTGTACCATCCGTTGATTGTGTGGCTATTCTTCCAGACCTGACCGCATCAATAAATGACGTTGCAGCTTTTGAACCTAATTCTACCCTGCGAGACTGAACACGAGTTGCTGTAGCTAGAATCAAAACTGGTGCGATCGCCAACATTAAGGCAGAAGCCACAATCATAGCAACTAACGACTCAATAATAGTAAAACCAGCATCTTGATTAATATTCCGTTTCCCTGTAAGTTGCACCATTGTTAATCACCAAATCCTTATTTATATACTCAAAATGGCTTAATTATTTAATCCTCTAGGTAGGAGTTTAGCAGTGCTTAATGATGTCAACCTAACGTAAAACGGGCGGTTAGAAACCGCGTCTACACAGGCAAAACCCACCTGCGTGGGTTTCAATCCTTGATTTTTCCTTAGTCCGCGCAGGCGGACTTTGTTTGTGTAGCCGTGAATTCCATTCGCCTTTGCTTTACCCCTACACCATGCAGACTAAGATTGACAGATACTCGGGCGTTGATTTTGGTCAATTACATAGGAGGTGTTAGCATCGTCCTTAGCACATAACAAATTCTGCACCCAAGGATCATCTCTACCCACTTCTCGGAAATATTCATTGGGTAAATCACCTACTGGTACAACTAATTTTTGGGAAAACCGGTCTGGTGACTGAGAAAGTATGCCGACATCATAACCCCATAATCTTATTGGCGGTTGATAGAAGGGTAATTTGTTACCTCCATTATTCGTAGCGTAGTTTAGACTGGTGTCAGCAGTTGTTAAACTTGTTGCAAATGGGGCTGTGGCATAGGAACTCTTTCTTAGTTGCATAAAACTACCACTGATCTTGGCATTAACACCTGACCATATCTCGGCAAAACGGACATAATTATGCAAACCACCATTATCTTCTGTCGTCCGGGCAGGAGTATCACCAGCGGCGATAATGATATTGTAAGTGGTGCTTGTAGCCGATTGCAACCACGGGGAAGCATTGTTTTCATTTGTGGAAACACCAAAATTCGATATAGCGTTCCATAAAACAGGTTTCCATTGACCGTTACTATCAAGTTGTAAAGCAGGAATCAACCTATCATCAGTACCACCTGCTACCGCCATACTATTCATACTACTTGTACTTGCTGGGTCAAAAAGCCCTATTTGTCCTGAACTATTTGTTCCATAAACTCTAAGAGGAGTAACTAACGCACCAGTACTAGGATTTCGTCTAAAAGCAACTCTTCTCAGAAAATTTGGATTATCCCAGCCATTAGCGGGGGGGTTGCCCATTGTACCAGTTTTAATAGAATTAACTGGTTGTCCTACAATATCTTGCCCCCCAGTTCCCCAGTTACTCTGTCCACTACCGCTACCGTTATAAGCGACGTTAGTCATTACCCAATGTTTAGGATCGCCAGTAGGACTATTACAGTCGGTATATGTGTCAGTGTCACAAACTTCATACCCATAATCTTTAGCGTCTCTTATTCGTATTTGTCTGACCACAGGGGTGACAAAATTAAACAAATAGGAACTACCCTGATTACCAGAAACACCTGAATCAAGGTCGCCAACACGCCAGCCATAATAACCACTACAATTACCGCTGACCGCACTACAATCACTGGTGGTAGAAGTGTTGAATTGACTCTCGAATCCATTAGTTGAAGTACCACTAAAACTAGGAGTCTTCGGAGCGTAAGTGTTGAATTGGAAATTAGTGTTAGTGCCATTAGTGTTAATGCCACTAGCAGGGGGAAAAGAGCGAAGTGAAGCCGGATTACTGGAGTTATTATTCCAGTCATAATCTCCTTCATTGCGGAAGCCAAACCGATAGTTATTAGATAGTAATGTCATGGCATCGGAAATCACAGCCGCAGTTCGCCATGTATCACCAGTAGGACATTGATCAACACCATTAACGCTCAATCTTAGATCTTTAGGACGACAAGCGAAGTTGGAATTAAGGGTACTCCTTGTATAAAAGTTGCTCCAGGTATCATTTAGTGCAGCGGTAAATTCTTCACCACTATGGAGATTAAAGTCACCTTTAATATATGCAGGTAAATTAGTAGCGACAATCAAACCTTTCTCAGCGTCTCGATAATCTGTTTCCCGCGAGATGTTTGACCCATTTGCGAGGATAATGGCATTAGGACGACGAGTAGGATCGAGTTTGTAGTCCACTGAACTTTCTAGCTTATTTGCTGTTTTATCGGTATTACTTGAAGTTTTATCTACTAAGGCATCGTCGCGGGTAGCGTAGATAATGCCACTATTGGGAATTAAGTATTCCTGTGAGGGTGTTGTTCCGCCAATGGTTTTTCTTAATTTACCCAAGTCTAATACAGTGGCACGAATTTCTATAGGCTGTCTATCTTGTAGTGGAAGATCATAGTTTGTACTTGGATTTGCACCACTATCAACGTTCACAAACCTTTCATCAGCCGTTGTAGTTGTATCATCTGAGTGTACGGCTTTAACTTGTCTGCCATCTAAAAACGCAGTTTCAAAAATTGCCCCATGAGGAATCACCGTATCTGAAGGTGAGATACTACCATCTAAAATTTGCAAAGCGCAAATAGCCGCATCAATAGCAGAGCGTTCTGAAAGAGTCCGGTTGGCTGCTGTTTTTGCTAAAGCCCCGGCTAAAAGTCCATCATCTATAGAGCGCCCATTCGCATATCTTAATGTGGATTGATAAGTCAAAAGGTTCTGATAATCAGTAACACTTTTCGTTGGTGGTCCATAAACTATGCCATTATTGGATAAACCACCAGTACCACCTCCACCAAAACCAGTCGGAGGAGTCCAATTAGTTGCAGCAGCCAACGAACTGGAATTCCTTGCTGTGGTACTGTTTGTAGGATCATAAAAACTACTAACACAGGCGATCGGAGTGGGGGCTGTCTGACTATAACCGGTTTGTTTGTAGTGATAAACCGCCGTTGCCCGCATTTTTAGAAAAGGAGTATCGGCACTAGGTGTAGGGATTGTAAATGCTAGACCATTATCATACATTGAATAAGGTCTCTGTGTTGTCTTGGCAGATATAACACTGTTAGGTATAGGCATCATGTCCGACCAAACTGTCGTAGATGCGCCAGTAAAACTTGTAGTTGCTGCTGTATCGCCACTACGCAAATAAATCCCCGCCCCCGTAATTACCCGTAACCCACCGACAGGATCTTGAGGATTCTCTGGTACTTTTGCCGCGTCTAGTTCCCAATCTCCATCTCTATCCGTAGAGCCGACATCAGCTAGGGTCTGAATCTGGGAAAGGCGATAGCGATTTTCAGCGGGGGAAGTAGGCTCTGTCCAATTGATACCACTAATGCTTTGAGTATCCGAGGGTTCTGGCCCAACAAACTTCGATTCAGAAGCCTTCCACCATAATTGAGGTAAATTATGACCAATCTGGATTCTATCTCCTAAGTATTTTTCTTTGGCGTTTTTCAAAAGCAGTGTTGGCTCTGTGGCACTTGGGATCAGGCCAGTACCACTAGTATTCAATGTTAGTCCTGTATAACTCGTACCAGTTTTACCATCAGTGGGGCTTGTTGGATAACTCCAGGCATCTATAGGGCGGAGTGAATCGCCACTACCTTGTAGTGGACTTGTAGAGGCATAACTACCCAAAGCATCCCCATCAAAAGCTACTTCCTTGAAAGGAACTCGGCGAGTCCGTTTTTGAAAGTAAAGCTGTAGCTGTTCTGAACGGTATTGTGCTATCTGAGCGTCTGTATAGCTAGATAAACCACTTGCATTCTTTCGTTGTTGAATACCTTGTTGAACTTCCGATGGATCACTTGTTTGAATTGCTCCAGTTCCATCAGTGTTATTAGGATAAGCTGCTATTTGGGCGGCGACTAAGCGATTTACGCGCTGTGTATAAGCTAGATTATTGTAGGCAACATCAGTTGATGAGTCTGTAACTGATTGATTACCATTAAGAGAGATGACTGTGGAAGGAGTAGAAGAAGAACTAGGAGTATTACCTTTACCTGGGAATAAATCAAAACTAGTATAACGAGTGACTCCTCCTGTAAATCCTCCATTACTTATATTTCCGCCTACGGTGATTTTGGCATTGTCAGCCTCGTAAAAACAGGAATTTGGACTACTGACTTGATATATCCTAATATTGGCTGAACCTGAACCGGTAAGGAAGTTGGCATTGGTAAAAATGCGCCCATTCAGTCGAAAATCAACGCCAGGAGTTAAGCCTAAGTCGTCTTGATAAACTACGGCATTGTTAATTAGAGATTGTTGAACTTTATCTTGTTCATACTCTAGGGCTGAGAAACTTCTATTGCCAGTTTTGACTTCATAGTTACTGCTAGTCCCGCTAGGAATGGTAGTAGTAGAGGTGATGGGAACTGTAACAGTGTAGACGAAAAATGCCTTCACCAATCTTAATGATTTATTGCCTTTAAACCAACCATTGACACCAACCAAACTAGCGCTAGTCACTTTACTCGCACCACAGTTACCACCTATACTGGTAAAAGTCATCGGTGTGGTTCTAGCTTGGATGGGATTTCTTTTGACTTTATATTGAGTGTTAGTGCTATTCAAGTCTGGATTTTCATAATAAATCCCGTACAAGGTGTAGCTATCGAACTTACCATTATTATCAGTATCAACTGGGAATTGCCATGCTGTTTTTAATTCTTTGCCGGCAGTACTAGCACAAACCCCAGCATTTAAACCATTACTAATACTAGGATCAATGCAGTTGATTGTCAGATTTTTTTCATCACCAAAGGTGTATTCATCTTTGTATGTGACTAAAACCCCATCTAATCCTGCTTCGGTGGGTGTGGCTCTTGCTAGTCGGTTATCATCAAATAGTTTCTTTAATTTTGCTCTGGCTCTGTCAATCGCCGGAGCAGCAGAATTCATGGCTACTTGATTGACGCGGACGTTACTAGCGATTTTCGCTCGATCAAAGGAACGAAACATGATAGCAGTGGTTAATAAAACTACGACTATAGATACCATTGCCACTGTTGGCAATACGAAACCTGCGTTGGCGCTTTGCTGTTGTTTTTGAGTCCCAAAAACAGTTCTTAATAACCAAATAATTTGTCTTTTTGTGGTTGCTAAAAACCGCCGGATAAATCTCGTAGAGATGCTGGTAATTTTTTTTAATGGCTGACGTTTTCGAGACATAGTTGCTTCTTTGTCAAGTAATTGGAGTGAATATTTTCTGGTTATGATTACAAATAATTCTGACTGCCAAATTTAGGGCAGAACTTTATATAGAGGTCGTTAGTAACCTGAAATATGCTGAGAGTGATTGTGTGTGAGTATTTCGGTTATGACATTGTTGACAACCAAACTCTGAAGACAGCACTTTTATACTACCCACTTTTTATAGAAAAATATCACTTGTCAAAATAAAGATATACACAGTCAAATCGGCGGTTAGAAACCGCATCTACACAAGCAAAGTCCACCTGCGTGGACTAATCAAAAATCGGCGTTGCTGAATCGAGGTATGAAATTTCCAAATTGAACCTTTAAAACTCAAACCTCAGTGCGTCTTTGCTACGGCAGTCGCTCATGGGGGAAACCCCCAAGACCGCGCTGCCTCGCCTTTGCGTGAGACTAAAATTCATACCCTTAATCAGCAAGGGTCCTATAGCAACTTATATTAATAAATTAGACTTTTTGTAATTGTGCTACTCTGGGGTCTACGATTTTTTGTCCTAAACTAGTGAATTTGATTGCTACAGAAACCTTATTTCCTTCTCCAAATACGTGAGTAATTTCACCAAGTCCAAAGGACTTATGTAATACTTTATCACCTACTTGCCAAATTCTGGAAGTGCTTTGTTTACTAGTGCTTGCAGAGGTGGTTTTAGTCGAACTACGGGTAGCTTTATTTTGGGTAGTTAATAATTCTGTGGGTATTTCATCGAGAAATTGCGATCGCATTGCCGGTTCTCTGGACCCATATAAACGTCTTTCTCTGGCATGGGATAAAAACAACCGTTCTTGAGCGCGGGTAATGCCTACATAACACAAACGCCGTTCCTCTTCTAACAATGAAGGATCTTGTAAAGAACGATAACCCGGAAAAAGTCCCTGTTCTAATCCCACCAAAAAGACAACAGGAAACTCTAACCCTTTAGAAGCGTGTAAGGTCATTAAAGAAACCGCCGTTTGTCCCTCTTTTAAATTATCTAAATCAGAACTCAAAGCCGCACTTTGCAAAAATGCCTGTAAAGAAATATCTTCTCCAGCATTTTCTTCTTGAAATTGCAGCATAGCATTGTATAATTCATTGATATTACTAATTCTATTATCAGCTTCATCTGTAGCCTGATCTTGCAATTCCTTAATATAGCCAGAATCCTCTAAAATCCCTTGTAAAATTTCCGAACCGGGAACAACTTTGATTTGTTCTTGACGATTTTGAATCATGGCGGCAAAATTATTCACAGCTTTGGCCGAACGTCCTGCTAAAGTATTTACAGATGTTTCATCACTTAATATTTCCCATAATGTTGTTCCTAACTGCTGGGAAGCATTCACCAAAGCATCAATAGTAGATTTACCAATTCCCCGCCGAGGTGTGTTGATAACTCGTAATAAACTGACAGTATCCGCTGGGTTATTAATCGCCCTTAAATATGCCACAGCATCTTTAATTTCTTTGCGATCGTAAAACTTCATACCTCCCACAACTGTATAAGGAATTTGATATTTTACTAATAATTCTTCAAAAGGTCGAGATTGAGCATTTGTTCGATATAAAATTGCAAAATTACCCCAATTTAATTCCGGGTTTTGATGCTCTAAATTTCTAATTTGGTTAATCACAAAAGCTGCTTCTGCCATTTCTTCATCAGCTTTATGACAATAAATTTCTTCCCCTGGTTCTCTTGTGGCTTTGAGGATTTTATCAATCCGTTGAGTGTTATTTTCAATTAATTCATTAGCAGCTTCGAGAATATTTTCGCATGAGCGATAATTTTCTTCTAATTTTACCATAGAACGAGTATCATCATCTGCTAAACCATCGCCAAAATTTTCCTGAAATTCTAGCAAAATGGTAAAATCCGCCATTCTAAAACTATAAATTGACTGGTCAGCATCACCAACCACAAACACAGACCGATTTTGCCATTTCCATTCACTTTTACGGGTTTCTCCATTTGTCACCAAAAGCTGAATTAGATCATATTGAGTTCGGTTGGTGTCTTGATATTCATCAACCAGAATATGACAAAATTTTTGATGCCAATAAGCTAAAACTTGCTCGTTTTGTTGAAATAATCGGGTAGGAATTAAAATTAAATCATCAAAATCTAAAGCGTTATTTTGGGCAAGTTTATCCTGGTAGCGATTATAAACATCAGTAATAACTCTACCCCGATAGTCTGGTTGTTCACTTTCAAATTGTTGGGGAGAAAGTCCTTGATTTTTGGCGTTACTAATAGCGTAGCGAATAGATTTAGGTTCAAATTTTTTACTATCTAAATTTAAATCTTTAGTAACTATTTCTTTAATCACACTTTGGACATCAGATTCATCAAAGATGGAAAAGTTTTTATTCCATTTTCTACCTTTTTCATCTTGATACTTTTCGATATCCCAGCGCAGAATCCGCGAGAATAAACTGTGAAAAGTTCCACACCACATATCTTTAATAGTAGTGCGGTAAACCTGTGTTTTTAGTAAGCTTTGTTCATATTCTGTCAGCAAATCAAACTTCTTACCATGTTGTGATATTGCTAATTGTTCAGTAAATATCCTTTGAATTCTTTCCTTCATTTCCCTAGCAGCTTTATTGGTAAATGTCACCGCGAGGATATTTTCAGGATTAACACGATGTTTAATAATTAAATTAGCAATGCGGTAAGTCAGCGCCCGGGTTTTCCCGGAACCAGCACCAGCAACGACCAACAAGGGTCCGCAGTAGTGTTCGACGGCTTGACGTTGGCTAGAATTAAGGTGAGTCAGAAAATCAATATTTGTGGTCATAAACTATAACAATGATGAAAAGGACAATTTGTTATCAGGTTATTCTGTCAACGTCAAACTCAGTACAAAGAATCAAACAAAAGCAGCATAATGGGGCAAAAATGATAAAAATTTACTTAAATTGCTAAACTTTCAGAAAATTTGATATAGTGTTGGGTTATTTAGGGCTTGCTGAAAAAACGTAAAACGTAAATAAATCAAAGGTTTGAGGTTGATAAAAAGGAAAATAGGTGCAAGGTTTTTGAGGGAGGTAGTACCAAAACGGAGGATTTTACCTCTAATAAACTTAAAAGTTTGGGGATGACAGATAGATGAAACTGTCACCTGTCCCCGTGGCGTAGCACCTGTCACCTCCCTTCACGAAAACACTTTTT
Organism: Aphanizomenon sp. CS-733/32; assembly: GCF_028330045.1. Lineage (NCBI taxonomy): Bacteria > Bacillati > Cyanobacteriota > Cyanophyceae > Nostocales > Aphanizomenonaceae > Aphanizomenon > Aphanizomenon sp. CS-733/32. The sequence goes on along the minus strand of NZ_JAQMSE010000088.1, from coordinate 2,825 downwards.
CAGCAAACCCTATTTAGTTTTATCCTTGCCTGTTCTATAACTAGCAACTTCATGTTACTGGATTTTGTGTAAAGTTTTATCATACTTGTGAATAACTCTAGATGTAAGATAAACCAATAATCTCTAATCTCTCACTCTGATTAGTGAGGGAAAGTGCCGATTAACAGCCTTTTGGTTGTAAATATCTAGGTAAGAAACTCAACTTTCAAAATCATGGAAACAAAAATGCAAGAACCAGAATTTAAAGAAACCCAGTCTAAAGAAACAACCATACCCGAAATTAACACTCAAACCGGTAATTTGACCAAACTTCAACCCCCTATGCAGTCCCAAGAACAATGGCTGAAATACGGACAACAAATTTCTGGTTTTTTGGGGACATTACCAGACTATGTAGGTAAATTCTTTGGTCAATATCAGCAGCCCATCGTTAGTATTGGTTTAGTTGTGACAGCAGTAGTCACAGTTAAGGTACTATTGGCTGTATTAGACGCTCTTAATGATGTTCCTTTGGTAGCACCTACATTTGAATTAATTGGTATTGGTTATTCTGTGTGGTTTGTTTATCGCTATTTACTCAAAGCTTCTAGCAGACAGGAGTTATCTGGAGAAATTAACACCCTCAAATCCCAAGTTGTGGGTAAGCACACTTCTAAATCTTAACTAACAAATTTAGATCATTTTAGATACCCGATTTCTTTAAAGAGTCGGGTATCTTTTTTCTTTTTTACAAAGCCAAGAGTTCGTTGTTTTTTTGTGAATTTAGAGTATGTCACATATGTGAACCTAAGCATATGTCACAAAAAGATTATTTATAACTTAAAGATCACGGTTGTGTTTATAAATAACACATCTTACCATCATATACATATTTAACCTGTTTGGATAAGAATTTGTAGAGGTTTAGCACTGCTCAACAGTGTCAAGTACCTCCCAGCCAGGGAATTAATTCCCTGTCTAATAGCTCAAGTCGGTTAAAACCGACTATTTTGGCGGTATTTATTCGAGAAATAGGATAATTTTTGATTTCGATGTTATTACAGTGCGTTTCAACGCACTTTAGCTATTAGACCGGAACTGAAGTTCCGGGCGGGTATGAAAGCTTAGTTACCAAGTACAAAGAAAAAAAATATGTTCAACAACTCTTTTCTCAGTCAAACCGCGACAACTGTTGTCTTTATTGATGCCTCCGTTTCCGACTATCACACCCTCCAAGCAGGAATTATCGAGGGCGTAAAATCAGTTATTATTTCCCCAAATCAAGACGGGATTGAGCAAATTAGCCAAATTTTACAACAACATCCCCACATCACCACCATTCATATCCTTTCCCACGGTTCACCGGGATGCTTGTATTTAGGCAATAGTCAACTGAATTTAGATAATATTAGTCAATAGAATTATTGCCGCATTGGCAAAGCGAGAACATCTTACTCTATGGCTGTAACGTCGCTGCGGGGGATGCTGGGGGAGAATTTATTCACAATTTACATCAAATCACCAACGCCACCATTAGCGCCTCCACAACAAAAACTGGCAATGCAGCATTAGGGGGAAATTGGGAATTAGAGGTGAATATTCCTGAAAATAATGGGACTTCTCTTGTTTTTCATGCAGACACCCTCAACACCTATAAAGGAATATTTGCACCCACATTAGTCGGAGAGTATAATACATCTGGCAATGCTAATGGTGTACAAATAGTAGGTAACTATGCTTATGTTGCTGATGATTCAGGACTGCAAATCATAGATATTAGCAACCCTACAACTCCCATCCTCAAAGGTATTTATAATACCACTGGTAGTAATCATGGTGTACAAATAGTAGGCAATTACGCTTATGTAACACCTTATTCAAAACTGCAAATTATAGATATTACTAACTCTACAACTCCAATCCTCAAAGGCACTTATAACATCAGTGGCGATGCTTATGGTATACAAATAGTAGGCAACTACGCTTATGTTGCCAATGGATACTTAGGACTGCAAATCATAGATATTAGCAACCCCACAATCCCCATCCTCAAAGGAACTTATTATACTAGTGGACAGCCTTATGGTGTGCAAATAGTGGGTAGCTACGCTTATGTTGCTGTCTCTAGTTCAGGACTGGAAATCATAGATATTAGCGACCCCACAATTCCGATCCTTAAAGGCACTTATAACACTTCTGGCACTGCTGAAAGTGTACAAGTAGTAGGTAACTACGCTTATGTTGCTGATAATGGTTCAGGATTGCAAATCATCGACATCAATAACCCTTTAGCTCCCACTCTCAAGGGCAATTATAACACTTCTGGCACTGCTACAGGTGTGCAAGTGGTAGGCAACTACGCTTATGTGGCTGATCATGATTCAGGACTACGAATCATAGACATTAGCAACCCCACAACCCCCACACTCAAGAGCAATTATAATACTTCTGGCTATGCTTGGCGTGTGCAAGTAGTAGGCAACTACGCTTATGTTGCTGATAGTGAAGGTGGCTTAAAGATTATTGATGTGAGTGAATTTACTAACCTATACACCTCAATTGAATCAGTAGGTAATACTAAATTAGTCAAAGATTCAACAAACAAATACTTTACCCAAATCGGAACAAACACCCCAACCGCTATCAAAAATGGTGGACAACAAATCTCCCAAGATATCTACGGTTCAAGATGGCAAACTTTAGCAGCAGAAACCGTTAATGGAGATAATCAAGTTCTTTGGAAAAACGTTTCTGGAAACTATCTGCATATCTGGAATTTAGATATTAACTGGAATTGGGTTTCTTCTGAGGGAAATTGGGGATTAAATTCGGCGGAAGCTTTAACT
>NZ_JAQMSE010000087.1:0-6477 GCF_028330045.1 Aphanizomenon sp. CS-733/32 | reverse complement strand
GTCACCTGTCACCTGTCACCTGTCACCTGTCACCTGAATGAATCTTATGACTTTATCCCTGGGTATTGATTTTGGCACTTCTGGCGCAAGGGGTGTGGTAATTGATGAAGAAGGTCGCGTTTTGTCGGAAATGCGTCATTATTGGCTGGCTGAGACTGTTGATTGGGTACAATGTTGGCGAGAGGCTTTATGGAGTCTATTGGGGCAAATTCCCGGGGCTTTAAGGGGGGAAATCGGGGCGATCGCTATTAATGGGACTTCTTCTACTATTTTGCTGACTGATGGGGCTGGAGAGCCTGTGGACGCGCCGCTGTTGTACAATGATGGTCGGGGTGTAATGGCTTTAGAACGGTTGAGTCAGGTTGCTCCAGCTAATCACACTGTGTTAAGTGCTACATCTAGTCTAGCGAAACTCCTCTGGATGCAAGCATTACCTGATTTTGCAAAAGCTAGATATTTATTGCATCAAGCCGATTGGCTGGGGTTTCTTTTGCATGGAAAGTTAGGTATTAGCGATTACCACAACGCTTTGAAGCTGGGTTATGATGTAGAAAAATTGCAATATCCAGAATGGTTGGAACAGTTACAAATTCCCCTTCAGTTACCACAGGTCTTAGCACCGGGAACTGCTATTGGTGAATTACTTCCTAGGATTGCAGCTGATTTTGGCTTTAAAGGCGATTGTTTGGTGGTTGCTGGTACGACAGATAGTATTGCGGCTTTTCTAGCCAGTGGAGCTAAATTTCCGGGGGAAGCGGTAACTTCCCTGGGGTCAACTTTGGTGCTAAAACTTTTAAGTCGTCAAAGAATTGAAGATGCGCGATATGGAATTTATAGCCATCGTTTAGGTGATTTGTGGTTGACCGGAGGTGCTTCTAATATTGGAGGTGCTGTTTTAAAGCATTTTTTCAGCAATGTTGAGTTAGTCAGGTTAAGTGCTGAAATTGATCCAACTCAACCCAGTGAGTTAGATTATTACCCATTATTGAAACCAGGCGATCGCTTTCCCATTAATGATCCCCAATTATTACCCAGACTAGAACCCCGTCCAGATCAAAATAAAGAATTTCTACATGGTTTATTAGAAAGTATGGCGAGAATAGAAACTAGAGGATATGAACTATTACAAAATCTAGGTGCAGATTCTTTAACTAATGTTTATACTGCTGGTGGTGGTGCGACTAATTCCACTTGGACAGCTATTCGTCAACGTTATTTAAAAGTACCAGTTCTTTCATCAATTCATAGGGAAGCAGCTTATGGAACAGCACTTTTAGCAATGGGGAAAGTACAGATTTAGTTAAAGATTCAGATACCCGACTTCTTAAAGAAGTCGGGTATCTTAGTTTATGAACTAACAGCTAATGATTTTTTACTGTAGTATTCTGTTTGCGGGTAAATGCTAATAATGGTATTTCCTACTTCAAAAAATGTTCCTGACTGTTCATTTTTAGAAAATTGCAAATGGGGATATTTAGCCGCTAATTCATCAGCAGTTAACGCTGTAGCTGAGATTTTATTTGGTAAGAGTCCTGTCGAACCAATATAAAACACCATAGGAGAAATCTTTTCTTGATAAATCTGCTCAACATAAGCTACTAACTTTTTATAAGCCGTCGTCATAGCTGTAATTAACTCTTCTCTGTTGACAGATTTATGAGCGTGTTGAGTATATAATAATAACGCCAAGTTATGCTCACCAACTTTCCTGAGAATTTCCCCTACTTTTCCATTGATATTGATTCCCAGAAAATCATCAAAAATAGGTTTCATCAAATCATCAACCTTAGTTAGTTTCATTCTTACGGAAATGGCTTTTTGTCGAAAAACTATATTTTGATTTAACACCATTTCCAAAGTTGGTTTCAGGAAAATCTCGCCAGTTTCTTGGTTGTAAACTTCATATCTCCGCCCTAAAAACTGGTTAGCGGCATATAATTTACTCAAGTTGAGAATATCCTGATTACCAAACTCGATTTTATGACTAATATGAGAGTCAATTGGTTCTGAATATTCCTGAGTGGTAGGAAAATTCAGATAGAGATTTTTTGATAAATAATGTTGTTTTAATTCCTCCACTTGGTTACTCACAAATAATTCTGATTGATGGCGTAAACAAGCAGATAAAATGCTCATAATCACCTTTATTTCTGCTAGTTGCGTAAATAAGCCATCAATATTGCCAAAATTGATATTAACAGGAACTAATGGTAAATTATCTAATTGGATTTGATATTCACAATCAAATTCAAACTTATCAGCAATAATCACACCTTTAGATTGCAATAAATCAAATACTTTCTTGTTGCTGACTTTAATATTTAAAGTAGAAACATGAACCTTACCATCTTTGACAATGGTATAATTGTTGAAATCATGCAAATCATGAGCCAGCAAACCTGCAATCTCAATAATAGGAGTATGATCTTCCCCCTTTACCAGTTTAACTTTCCGCTTCACTAACATATTAATAGTAGCAGTATTGCGATTTATAGCAAATACACCCATTTGCACAAAATCACCAGCATAAATATCTTCAGTTTGTAAACTAGGAGTTATTAAATCACCATTAATATCTCTAACACCTCTCACAAATTTAATCCCAGTTCGCTGGTAATCTTCCTTTAACTTATATAAATTCAAAATGATATGTTGACGATATTCAGATAAAATTTGGATAAGTTCTAACAGAGAAATTTGGTGATTTAACTTCGACATAAAACCCCCTAACTTTTATCAATTAAAAACCGGATTTCCCTCTCCGCGCCTCCGCGTCTCCCTTCGGGTTCACCAGTCGCCTACGGAGGGAAACCCTTCTACAGCGCTGGTTCACTGCGTGAGAAAAATCCCTCTTTTTCTCAATATAGTATATTTGTACTAAAAAGTCAAATTACCTGAATGAAGACTAAAATAAAAATAGCTTTACACTTCTTAATAATTAAAACAAAACAATGGCGCGAGATTTACGGGGATTCATGAAAATTCTAGAAGAAAGAGGACAATTAAAGCGAATTTCAGCTTTGGTTGACCCAGATATGGAAATTGCGGAGATTTCCAACCAAATGCTGCGAAAAGGTGGTCCAGGCTTACTATTTGAGAATGTCAAAGGTGCATCTTTTCCCGTCGCAGTTAACTTAATGGGGACGGTGGAAAGGATATGCTGGGCGATGAATATGGAAAAACCGGAAGAGTTGGAAACCCTGGGAAAGAAGCTAAGTATGCTTCAGCAACCCAAACCACCAAAAAAGATTTCCCAAGCTATAGATTTTGGTAAAGTGCTGTTTGACGTGGTGAAAGCTAAACCGGGAAGGGACTTTTTTCCGGCTTGTCAACAGGTGGTAATTGAAGGAGATAATTTAGATTTAAATAAGTTACCTTTAATACGTCCTTATCCGGGAGATGCCGGAAAGATTATTACGCTAGGATTGGTAATTACAAAGGATTGTGAGACCGGAATCCCAAATGTAGGTGTGTATCGCTTACAACTACAATCTAAGAACACTATGACCGTACATTGGTTATCGGTGCGGGGTGGTGCGAGACATTTACGCAAAGCGGCAGAACGTGGTAAAAAGTTAGAGGTAGCGATCGCTCTGGGTGTAGATCCTTTAATCATTATGGCAGCAGCCACACCCATTCCTGTAGATTTATCAGAATGGTTATTTGCTGGATTTTATGGTGGTTCGGGAGTTAACCTAGCCAAATGTAAAACCGTAGATTTGGAAGTTCCCGCAGATTCCGAATTTGTTTTAGAAGGGACAATTACACCGGGGGAAGTTTTACCCGATGGACCCTTTGGCGACCACATGGGATATTATGGTGGCGTGGAAGATTCGCCTTTGGTGCGTTTTCAGTGTATGACACACCGCAAAGATCCCATTTATCTGACCACATTTAGCGGGTTACCACCGAAAGAAGAAGCCATGATGGCGATCGCTCTTAACCGCATTTACACCCCTATTTTACGGCAACAAGTATCAGAAATAGTTGATTTCTTCCTGCCTATGGAAGCTTTGAGTTACAAAGCAGCGATTATTTCCATAGATAAAGCCTATCCAGGACAAGCACGACGAGCAGCTTTAGCGTTTTGGAGTGCGTTACCACAATTTACTTACACTAAATTTGTGATTGTCGTTGATAAAGATATCAATGTTCGTGATCCCCGTCAAGTGGTTTGGGCAATCAGTTCCAAAGTTGATCCTACCAGAGATGTATTTATATTACCAAATACTCCCTTTGATACTTTAGATTTTGCTAGTGAAAAACTTGGTTTAGGTGGGAGAATGGGCATAGATGCCACTACAAAAATTCCTCCAGAAACAGAACATGAATGGGGTGAACCATTAAAATCAGATCCCAATGTTGCGGAAATGGTAGAAAGACGTTGGCAAGAATATGGTTTAGCAGATTTACAATTAGGAGAAGTTGATCCTAATTTATTTGGTTATGACATGAAGTAATACCCACGCTTTCCCTTCTTTATCGGGAGGGGAGTGTGACTTTAAGATTAAAAATTTGCAACTCATAATTCAATTTGATGATCATGTATCGAAAGCTGATAATATACAAAAAATCACAGAATATAACAGTTAACTAATTATGTCCAATTTAACAACAATCACTCAACTGCAAAAGATTATTTTCTCGATATTCCTAACGTTAATTCTGAGTTTCATAATTCCTGCAACTGCTTTGGCTTCTAGCATAGGAATTGAGTCAGGTAATCTTAGTTCTTGTCCAAGTTCTCCTAATTGTGTTGTCAGTCAAAATACTGATGCTAAACACGCTATTGAGCCGATTACCTATCATATAGAACGAGATCAAGCGAGAGAAACTTTACTAAAAGTTCTCACTGTTGTTCCCCGCACCACAATTGTATCACAAACAGATAATTATATTCATGCAATTTCTAAAAGTCGTATTTTCAAGTTTGTGGATGATGTGGAGTTTTATTTTCCTAGCGATAAGTCAGTTATTCATATCCGTTCTGCATCTCGTGTAGGAGATTCTGATTTTGGGGTCAACCGCAGACGTTTAGAACAAATTCGGTTAGCTTTACAGGATTTGAATATTTAATTATTGTCTGATAGCGTAGCGTGGCGCAAGCCATATCAGGATTTCCAGGATTTAAGGATTAACAGGATAAGAATAGAGATCTTATTATCGGCGTTGGTGAATGAAAGTATGAATTGATCTGACGCAGAGGCGCAGAGAGCAAGAGTTTGAGAAATGGAATTTTTGATTTTCGTATCTTGATTCAGCAACGCCAGATTTTATTACCAATTACCAATTCTCTATTCTCTATTTCCCAGGGCAAAAACACTCCCCACAACAAAACCTCCAAGATGCGCCCAATAAGCGACTCCTCCCGTTTCTACACTCATTTTAGCTGCGGCTTGGAGACTGGCAAAACCAGCAATGAGATTTTGTATAAAGAAAATACCAATAATTACTAATGCGGGAATATTGATTGTGGTGATGAAAAAACCGAGGAAGACTAAAGTGGTAATTCTGGCTTGAGGAAACCAGATTAAATATGCACCTAAAACTCCAGAAATTGCCCCACTTGCACCCAAGGAAGGAATAGCAGAGTACATGCCAATAAACCATTGACATAAAGCAGCTATAGCACCACAGGTTAAATAAAACAATAGATATTTAAAATGCCCTAAGCGGTCTTCAATATTGTTACCAAATACCCACAGATAGACCATATTGGATATTAAGTGCCACCAACCTCCATGCAAAAATTGCGAGGTAAATAAGGTTGTCCACTCTCCACTCCAGTTGATGGTTAATTCTTGCGGTATTACAGCATACAACTGGAAAAATTGTTCTAGTTGTAAATTCGACAAACTTATTTCATGGAGAAAAACTAGAATATTCATGCCAATTAAACCATAGGTAAAATATGGCGTAATTCGCGTCGGGTTTTCATCGTAGAGGGGAAACACAAATGTCGTCAATATTTAAATGTATATCTAAAGTTAATCATAATAATTTCGGTTCTACCACTCCCCTTCTGGAAAAGAATATTAATTTACGGGAGAAGTCAGGAGTTACCGAATCAGGAGTCAGAAATAAAACTGGCTTTGTGTATAGGTTTCAATTTAGATTCTGTACCTTCTAAGTAGGTGAACACAATAAAACCAATCTGTGTAAGGAAAAGTAAAATCGCCCAAACCCTCTTCACTCTTGCCTTGCCATAACGACGATTTTCAATACTAACCTACTTAACTACGCCATTTACTGTAATTTGTGTGAGTTTAGTTGTATCAAAACCCAAAGTTAATAGAGTTTTGCCCAATCAGGGCTTAACGCATTACGAGCAATGCAATAAGTAGAGTAACGTAAATAATTAAAGGTTTGTAGTAAGGTCTTTAGACCTGAAAGTAGGGCTAAAGCCCTAACTACGAGCCAATTTCAGAATCTGTTAACTTACTTAACATAGTTCTATTTATTTTTGTCTACCTACTT
>NZ_JAQMSE010000086.1:0-3746 GCF_028330045.1 Aphanizomenon sp. CS-733/32 | reverse complement strand
TAAGTAGGTAGGTAAAAATAAATAGAACTATGTTAAGTAACTTAACAGATTCTGAAATTTGCTCGTAGTTAGGGCTTTAGCCCTACTTTCAGGTCTAAAGACCTTACTACAAACCTTTAATTATTTACGTTACTCTACTTAAAGGTTTACTTTATTGTTAATTCCTATTCCGGTGAGGTAAAAAAGGAAGATTGTAACCGCAGATGGGAAAAGATAACCGCAGATAAGTTTGTGTTTCATTAGATGTTAGCCCTTAAATGTAGGTAAATAGTTCGTCTTCATTAATTGTGGCAATATCGGTGAGGATTTCTAACCAAGCGGGGATAGCAAATTCGGCTTGTGAATCTCTAGCAGCAATATATCTTAGTAGCGCTTCTTTTTTGGAAAGGTTTTGCAAGCTGGGAATAATTTGATCTAAAATTCCATTGATTTCTATATTTACTTGCTGATTGCTTTCACTGACATATTGCACAAGGTGAAGACTAGCACTGGCTGTAATTTCATCTCGCAGTCGTAAGACGAAAAGTTGATGATTGACACTTCTGGATGGGTTTTGATTTCTTTCTGGTGACCAATCAAAAATTTGTCCTACACTGTGTTTTTCGTCTTGTCTAGCTAGGGGAAAAATACTTTCTGGTTTGATGGTTTGATTATGGTTATTGATTTCGGTAATAATTGCTTCTTTCCATTGACGAGGATCAGATCCTAGTAACAATTTATAAAATAAATCTGCTTCTTCAAGTCCAAATTTTGATTCAATTTCTTGTTCCATTTCTGGCTGAAGAATGGCTTGTAGTTTTTCCCGTTCTAAGGTGATTTGATGTGCTAATGAGCTTAATAAGTCTATTACGGCTTGACGAATGCGATCGCTCGCAAAGTTCTCCAGTTCTCTGACTGTTTTCTCAAAGGCTGGATAAAAGTCATCACTCTTAGTCGGTATGGAGGTATTAACCCGATTTCCTCTATCAAATAATTTCCCCGCTGCACCTTTAAATTCTGCTAAGGTAATTGTGCCATTTTGGATTTTATTAAATAGTAATGTCCACTGACTCCAATTCAATATTTTTAAAGTTAGTTCATCTTTAATGACATCACTAACGACAATACCTCTTCTATCTTTCAGTTGTTCTTTACCTAAATCTTTCTGAAAGTTTCTGTAGGTTCTATCTAAACTTTCTATGGCTGTTCTTAGTTCTAGTAAAGCCGGAGTATCAACTGTGGGTATACCTTGTTCGTGAATTTCGGCAATAATTTCTTTGAGATATTCTTGTTGTTGACGAATACCATCAGCCGCCCGACGGGTATCTTCATATAATTGCTTTAAGCCGTGATTAGCAACATGAGTTTGAATTAGTTCTCTTAATTTACTAATACCACCATCTTGAGCAAAATAACCCAATTGTTTGCCTAATTGATTTCTCCCATCTGCTGCTAATAAAGCTTCACTTAAATCACCCCATTTCTGTTGTAATTTTTTCGGTCTTTCCAGATATTCTGGATAATCTAAATTAGCGAGAAATTCCTCAGAACCGGCTTTGACTTGACCAGAACGTTTAGCTAATTCAGCTAATCCTAACAGGGGTGATAATAAAACAATTCTGTCTTTTTGACTAGTAAATGCTTCCGCTCCATCAATAATAGTTTTGAGAACCTTTAATTTTTGGAAAACTGTATTTGTTTCTAACGATTGAGAATCAGATTGATGATTAATTAATAAATCTAGTTCTCTTTCTCCACCTTCACTTTCTAAAGGCAGTTGATCAAAACGTCCCACACCGACGAGAATTAAATCCTTGAGGTCTTGTCCGGGGCGTTGTTGCTGCATCATTGTGAAGATTTTATGGGCGCGATCGCTCCCCGGCGATTTACCATTAAGTAAGACTAAAATTGTCTGTACCTGTGCCAATTCTCGCAACGATAAAAATGTATCCCTAGCCCCAGAATTAGCAGCACCCAACCCAGGAAAATCCAACAGCACAAACTCTTGGGCACCCGTAACATCCCAAATTTCCCGTGATATCTTCACTTCAATATCAACGCGACGAATTAAAGGAAAACTGGCTTGTAATAATTGCGTTCCTAACCGTTGTGGCGCATTTGGTAAGCGAACATTCGCCGCTGGTAAATCCTCAAACTTGAGAGATTGAATCGCCATTGGCATTTCTGCCAGTTGTAAACCCTCACGGGCAGTAATACCATCAATTTGGTAAAAGCGACCGCATAAAGCCTCACCATAAGCCTGATAAGCCCGCAAAAATAACACTAACTCCCGCACCAAATAACGCAACTCTAAATTATTTGAGCTTTTCCAAACTTCCTCACACCAAATACTGATATCCTTACCAGTTTTAATTTTAGCTACCTGTAAAGGTGTCACCCCAGCAGACACAGCGCGACGGTTTGCTTCTTTGAGAATGAAGTGTAAGCACTCATTTACCCCTTCATGGGATAAATATTCCACCGTATAATTATTTACTTGAGTAGTCCCAAAATCATCTTGGGGTTTAATATGAATAGCTGTGACATTACCTGTCGTTGGATTTTCACTGACAGGTAAAGCGTCCGCATAACCAATTAAACTACCTAGCAGCAAACTTTTGCCGCTGCTAAACTCCCCCATTACACCAATTTTCACCGGTGAGTTGGCCAGTTCCACAGTTTTCTGTGCCGCCTCTCGCAACCGCAACAGACAATCATCAAGACTAGTGGGAACCCAATCCTCCTCTTGGGAAGGGCGTTGGGGAACTGAGTCAACTTTGCGGAGGATAAATTCACCGTACTCTTTCAATCGCGCCAGCTTATCTGGTTCCATAGAGTAGTCTTTCGTTTGAGTTCATTTTCACAACTGGGTTATAACACAAAACCCAGAAACCACCACCACTGATACAACGAAAACAGACAAGACGCAAAATAATACCGTTCTGTTAAGGCAATGGTTTATGAATAATCTTTAACAAGAAACAGACACAACTTGTTAAATAAAGAAGATAATACTATTTAAAGGGAATGGGGTTTTCAAAGCCTCTCCCTGCACCTCTCCCTAACCCTCTCCTAAAAGGAGAGGGAAAAGGAATAACATTTAATACTGGAGAAGTTTGGAGAGGAGTTTATTTATACATTAAAAACTTCTCAAACATCCTCTAATAATTGACAAATATAACACAATTAATTACAAAAGCAGATAACCGATTTGACTCCCATCTTCAGGAATTAAAAGACGAAGGAGAATAAAAATATGGCAACCAAACTAACTGACATAATGGCACAATTACCACTTGAACGTCGGGCAAAAATTGAAGCTCGCGCTCAAGAACTTATTTTGGAAAATATGACGCTTCAAAATATGAGAAAAGCCAGAAAATTAACTCAAGAATCTATGGCAGAATTATTAGGAATCCGTCAAGATAGTGTTTCTAGATTAGAAAAACGGGCGGATCTTTTACTTTCTACATTACGTAGTTATGTAAAAGCAATGGGAGGAGATTTAAAACTTGTGGCAGAATTTCCTGATAGACCATCTGTGATTATTTCTGCATTAGGAGAATTAGAAGATGAAGATTCTGTACTAGAATAATCGTCTTTTTCGGGGACAGTAAAAACGATTTACCTTAGAGGATGTTTGAAAAGTTTCCGGCGATTAGAAATCGCTACTACACAAACAAAGTCCACCTGCGTGGACTAACGAAAAATCAAGGCTTTTGAACCCACGAAGGTGGGTTTCGTCTGTGTAGCTGCGACTTCTAGTC
>NZ_JAQMSE010000085.1:0-10249 GCF_028330045.1 Aphanizomenon sp. CS-733/32 | reverse complement strand
TTCCAAATGTGGTTTTAGTGTGTCTCGTAATAAGTTAATCTGGTTCATAGGGGTTTCTTTGATTGTGTGGTAACTTTCTATGAAACCCTTTCTCTGTTTCCTTTGCAAGCTTTTTCTCTATTTTTTGTCCTGTACAGAGTGCTTTTGTAGGTTTTTGTTCCAACCACATAGGGAAATCATGAACAGTCAATTTAGAATTGAGTAAACCTGGTTCAATAGCACTTAAAGAAACGGAAATACCCAAATCTAAAACAGTACGTTCCCATAATTGTTCCGGTAATAATTGCAGAACAGTCACCAAAACTTGTTTAGACCATAATTCTAATGTTTTGTGTATTTTTCCTTCCCACCATAAAGAGGAAATACAATCACTAATTAATAATATTAACCGTCTACTATTAGGTTCTAATAGTTCTTTATCACTGCGGGAACGTTGTTTTTTTGTGGCTTTTCTCTGCTGGTGAAAAAATTGCGGTTTACTATCTGAACTTGTGCGTAAACTCCAAGTATAGACATTTCTAAAAGCTCCATGTCGTTCCATTAATTTGCGAAACTCATTAATAGTTTCTTCCCAAACTACAGTCGCACGGTTTTCCTCAACAACTATCACCAAATCTAACCAACGTTCTCGCGCAGGTTTTAAAACTGGTATCCAAACATCATTTTCTGCTATTTGTTGGGCAGTATTTTCTTCATCTAAAACAAATTTTATCCGAGATGGAACTTTCCGCATCAATGGACGGAGTGACCTACCAATTTCTAAAGCATTAGGTAAAGCAGTAACAGCAGGAGATTTAAAAGGTACTCCCGGTGATGCAGGTTTTGATTTTTCAGAAGTTGATTTTGCAGTAGAATCAGATGATAAATTAGAACCTATATCATCTTCTTTATAAGCTTTAGCTACTGGTTCTTGAGTTTTTTCTACTGTGGAATTATCCGAAAAATCTAATTCTTGAGAACTTTCTTGTTGAGGTAATTTAGAAATCTCAGTTTGAGAACTTTGATTTGGTTGAGTAACTTCATCAACAGATGTAATTGCTGATGGTAATTTTATCTGGTTTGCTAACCAAAGAGTATCAGCAATTTCTTCTGCACTCATGTCCAGTTCTAGGTGTTGTAGAAGTTTAATCAACCTGTTCATCATGAGTCCTCGGAACTAGCTAAATATTTTAATATTTTCTCAATTAAACCATCTTTAGTTGTACCTGTTGGTGAATTTTCTCTAGTAACTAAGTAAACGGCGTTAAGAAGTTGGTCTGTTGCTAATTCCCCATTTTGACGTTTTTCGAGAAATTGATCAATTAACTTATCCGCTATTTCAGGTAGTTTATCATCTAACTGTAGATGTGCTTTAACTATTCGTTCTAATTCTTTCTTATCCGGTTCTTGAATATTTAATCTTATACAACGTCTTAAAAAAGGAGGGGGAAAATCTCGTTCCCCATTACTGGTTAAAATCACAAAGGGAAAGGATGTACAGCGAACTCTACCTTTTTCAATAGTGGCTTTTTGATCCTTATATGCTGTCTGTACTTCTACCCGATCTAGTTTATCAGCTATGCGTCTTAGTTCTGGTATTTCAAATTCTCCCTCTTCAAAAATATGTAGTAAATCATTAGGTAAGTCAATGTCACTTTTATCAATTTCATCAATTAATAAAACTCTGGGTTTATCAGATGGTAGTAAAGCTGTTCCCAGTGAACTTAAATTAATATATTTACCAATTTCTGCTAAGTTATCTTTGTCTTTATCTTTAGCATCTTGTAAACGTCCTATGGCATCATAACTATAAAGTCCATCTTTTAGTGTGGTACGGGTGGTAATTGGCCAATGTAATACTTCTCCTAATCCTAACTCATAAGCTACAGCATAGGCTAAAGAAGTTTTACCTGTACCTGGTTTACCAGTTACTAATAAAGGTCGTCGTAAATATAAAGCCGCATTCACTAAGTCTATTTCTTCTGAACGTGCTTGAAATGTCTCAGCGCGTCTTTTTTTGGGGTCACTATTAGTGTTATTAAAATCTCGCCAACTTGGTGGTTCTGGAAGTGTCCAGTTTTTATTGACTTGATTGTTTCCTTGAAATATTTTCCAGTCTGTCATAAGAATACCTAGTTAGTAATGATTGGTTCAGGTTTATATGGTAAAATGTGAGGATTTTCGTAAATGATAAAAACATTATTTACGAATAGATATTGATTTTCATGAAGCAAAAAATCCATATATTGTTCCATAACGTGATTAGGTAATTTATGAATACAACAATTTAATTCGTTATTTGCTCTATTTTCATATTCTTGTCGCTCTAAATTAATTTTATCTCGGTGACAAATGGCGACAGGAACAGCATTACTCTTTAATGAAATAAAAATCTTAGTAATTTTATCAGCATCATTTTTGTTATTTTCATCAAATAGGTTTAGTATAACACCAATTGCTTGATTCATTAATGAAGAAAATCTTTTTTCATCATATTCATGTAGCTTTTGAAAATTATTACAGGTGATATTTTCTAATTTCTGCCATTTATCAATCCAATTGTTTTGTTTAACATTGAGATAATTGGTATCTAATCGTGTAACATCACGAACCATCACCGGATATTTATCACGTACATATATTATTTCTCCAAAATCATCAATTTCCCATGTTTCAACAGGATGATTCAGGTATTGTGGAGGTAGAAAAAATACAAATTTTATTTTACTTTCTAACTGACAAGGAATTTTTTGGAATAATGAACAAAAAACTTTTTTGATGTCATTGAGTGTGAATTTATCATCGGGAGAATTAGAAAAACTAATTGGATTAAACTCTGTTTGGTGTTTCATATAATTTTGAATATTAGGAATAACACTACCACTAATTTTAAATTTTGGTGTTTTTGATCTTGATTTTGTTGTTAACGTTTCTATTTTAATTAATATGTATGATTCCGGTTTAGTATCAGTATTTGGACATTTTGGGTTAACATCTTGAATCAGTTTATCAAAATCTTCTATATTATTGCTTCCCCATTTTTTTAAGTCTTCTAACTTTGTTTGATCAATTTGATGAATATGATTATTAGTAATTAAATATTTGATAAATTTCGTTGTATGGTGGTTACGATTAAATTTTATATTACTATCTAAATTACGTTTATCCAGATCATACAAATCTTTAACAATACCTTCTACTGTGGTTTGATGCGAATTTACTGCATCAAAAGATTTATCAGCTGTTTGTTTATAAGCTGTTTGAATAGTAGCTGTATCCAGATTAGCAGTTAAAATATTAATCAGATTATTAATCAGATTTGGAAAACTATCGGATTTTAATTTTCCTATTTCCTGCTCAAGTTCTTCCAGTTCTTCATAAAGTCTCTTTGCTTGTCGCTGTAGTTGATTTTTTTGTTCAGCATTGTTCGTTTCAGTAATTTGTTTATTAAGGTCTTGAAAATCCTCTTTCGTCGCTTGGAATCTTTTTTCTAATTCTTCACGTTTGATATCTTTAGCTCTTTCCATATTATAAAAAATCTCCAGAATTTATACTCAAAATCGTTTAATATTCGGATTTTAATTTTTCTATTTCCTGCTCAAGTTCTTCCAGTTCTTCATAAAGTCTCTTTGCTTGTCGCTGTAGTTGATTTTTTTGTTCAGCATTGTTCGTTTCAGTAATTTGGTTATTAAGGTCTTGAAAATCCTCTTTCGTCGCTTGGAATATTTTTTCTAATTCTTGACGGTTGATATCTTTAGCTCTTTCCATATTATAAAAAATCTCCAGAATTTATACTCAAAATCGTTTAATATTTTGACTTAACTGGTGAGGGTTTAGTATTGCTAAACCCTTACAAATAGATGAAAATTTGTCACGTGAAATTATTTACTTTCATTTTTGATGGCTTGTTTCACTACTTCGATATCTAACTCAAATATACGAGCAATTTGTTCTACAGTTAGCCCCTCACTTAACAGTTTAGGAATTATTTCTAACTTAGTCTCTTCCTTCACTTCTTGATAAAATCGAGTTTGTTGCCATTCTGTTAATCCAAACATTGCCTCTAACTCCTGACGAGTATAAGATGAAAATTTGTAAACCAACATTCTCTCTACTAATTCTAAAAGATCACGACCGTTTTCTGCATCTGCTGTTTTCACCAAATTAATCAAACTTCGTGCCTCCTGTATAGCCTTATCTTCAGGAGAAACTACTAATTTAATAATTCCTAAACCAATTGAAGATGATGTACCAACTAATTCATCTAAATAAACTACATGAATTTGCCCAGCAGCTAGTGAAGTTTGATATGCTAAGGGTATACCGACATCAATATCCCGATTTGCCCACAATACTACAGCTTGCCATGATTTTTCAGGTTTATACTGGTTTAAATAAACAAACGCTTCTGTAATTAATCTCCAGTATAAGTTATCATCGCTCTGAAATTGCACTTCTACAAAATAAATCGGGTCTTGTGGGTACTCTGGTTTGGGCAAAAACAAGCCATCTATCCGACGTGCTAACTCTTTGATTTCTACAGAAGAAAACTCGTAGTGTGAAGCCAGTGTCGGTGACTTTTCTAGAACTTCAAATAAAACGCTGGGAAGATTTTGGAGAAGGGTGTAAAATATCGTGTCTGTCTTCATTTAATAACTCGAACATGGGCTGATTAAAGGGGCGGTTAGAAACCGCGTCTACACAGACAAAACTCACCTGCGTGGGTCTCCGAATTCTATTCACTAAACCCCTAAACTCGAAAGTGGTTATTACCCGATCATTTTTAATTATTCTTTAATTTTTCAACGACATCATTCATATCCTGTTCAATCCTGTTTAGTTGTCGTTGTAAATTATTACGACTTTCGGCATTTTCTGTGTGATTCAATTGGTTATAAACTGCTTCATAATCACCTTCTAAAATTACTAACCTTTTGTTCAATTCCCTAGCTTTAATTTCTTGGACTCGACTTAAAGAAGGAGACGAATTTATTGATTGTTGTTGAACAGTTTGATTTAAACAACCCCACGTTTCAAGTAATACAGTTGTCGGTATCATAAATGCCGCTTTCACACCCTCTCGCTTTTTCTCTGCGGCCACAGCCATACCTACAACTCCCTGTAATGATTCATCCCAAATAGGAGAACCACTAAAACCCAGTTCAATCCGATACCCGGGAACTTTAATTGCTTCTATCTGTATCCAACCAGTAGCTTGAATATCACGCAGTTCACCGTCAGCCCAAACACCAGTATCATGTCCTTGGGGAAAGCCAAAGATGCGAAATTTATGTTGCCAATAATCTGATGTGGTGACAAGTTTTACAGGACTCACACCCGTTGGTAGAGTATCATCTATCTGTAATCCCGCAATATCTTCCTTACTTTGTCCTGGGTTCACAGGTTGCCAAAATGCAACATTGGCTTTTACTTTTTGTCCAGGTGCAATCAGAGGAAAATCAACTTCTATGGTTTCAGTTGGAGAATCTTGTGTATTAGTGACAATATCCAAAGCTGCTGTAATTACATGAGCGCAGGTAAGAAGATGGTACTGAGTTACTAAAAAACCAGCACCAACAACTTTACCCTGCTTATTATAAATGCGAGCGATCGCACATTTAAAGACCTGAAAATAATTTTCAGTTGACATAAAACTTACAAATCTTAGTCCTTACTCCACTTCACCGTAATCTCAAAAGTGACTTCTCCACCCACAGAAGTTAAAATTACTCCTGCATCAGCACTGAGTTTGACTCCAAACTTAACTTCCATTTCCTTGGGACCTAAGTCTTTAAATTTGTTACTAATGCTGGCAACTACAGGCTTAATATTATCTAGGGCTGCTTCAAAAGTTTGTTTTGCCTCTGCAATCATGCGACCAGATGGTAAAGCGACTCTCTCAGTAGCACTAAATGTATCTTCTGATTCCTCAATTTCCACTAAGAATTTACCGCCATCTTCTAACTTAAACTCAACTAATTGCTTTTCTGTCATGTATATATATACTGTTAATTAAACTATGCAACATCAAATATATAACATTCCCTGCATATTTGAAAAATAAAAAACCGCACTAGTAATAATTTGTAAATTAGTATATTTTTAATTACATATTGATTTTTTCTTCCGTAGCATTTCTGCCACTCTTCCGGTGAAGCAATACCAAAAAACTGTAATAAATGTTTTACCACTCCTGGTTTATTCTTATCAGTTAATGTAATCCTTTACCGTTTTGGTAAAGAAATTTCTTATATCCCCATCTATGCCAAAAAAATTTAGGACGAGTATTAAACCCGTCCCATAATTTACATAATTTATTACTTATTACCTAAAACCTGGAAATGCTTGGTTTTGGCTGGTTTTTCTCAAAGGCGACACCCGGATTTGAACCGGGGGTGAAGGTTTTGCAGACCCTTGCCTTACCACTTGGCTATGTCGCCGCGCCCACGATTACCTATGATAGCACCATTTTTCCCAATTTGCACTATCTAGGAGAAATTTTTTTAATTATGCTTTTGATTATGAATTTTTTTCACAGACTGGACAGACTAAAAGCCTGTCCTGTATTGGATTTTAAGGATTTAATTTGACTTCTTGGGCAAAATTCCCCCAACGCAGGAAGTAAAAAGGACCTGCGACAGAACCCCAAATATGTTCATCTGTTTCAGGATTTCGCCCTCTGTCACGGCTGATGAACCTTTCACCGTCAATTTCAAAATCACTATCCAAATAGGTTCTTTGCCCGTCACGGATGACAATGCAGCCCTTTCCTGGTTCGACTGTGCCTTTGAATTGGCTGCCAGTCCATTCTACAATCATGTTACAACCAGAAAGCTTTTCTAGGCGATCGCTCGTCAAAGTCTGCAACCTTGGTAAATCGCGGGAAGCACCGTAAAAATCTTTTTCTTCTTTGACAGTATAGTTTTCAATATGGATTTTATCCCCCACAGTTGTCAGATGTAATACCCGCACCCGATAAGGCTTATTCAACATATAGTCATAAGCTTGTTCTACAAACAAACTTACACCTGACAACACCCCCCAATGGAGGGGACGCATACATACACGAATATGGGCAAAAAAAGCCGGATTCTCAAAAACCTGGGCTTGATTGCTAAAATCAGCCGCCATCCAGCGAGCTAAGGTGGCAATATCTGGAGAATGAGTCATACCAATTTCGGATTTGGGAATAGCAATGCTATTAATTTTAAATCCTGATGACGCTTAAGCTACGCATTCGGTGTTGTGATTAACCAAATCGTCCAGACACGTAGTCATGGGTCCGATTATCTAAGGGATTCCGAAAGATTTGACTTGTTTCCCCAAATTCCACCATTTGACCAATACGGCTCTCGTCGGTACTAAAAAAGGCAGTAAAATCAGAAACCCGAGTTGCTTGCTGCATATTATGGGTAACAATCACAATCGTGAATTCTGTTCGCAATTTGTGAATTAATTCTTCTACTTTCATTGTCGCAATTGGATCAAGGGCTGAACAGGGTTCATCCATTAACAGTACCTTGGGTTTAACCGCTAAAGCCCTAGCGATACACAGACGTTGTTGTTGTCCACCGGAAAGACCAGTAGCAGACTGATGAAGTTTATCTTTGACTTCATCCCACAGAGCTGCACCTTTAAGTGCAGATTCGATAATTTCATCTAATGCTACTTTTGAACATTTCCCAGCAATTCTTACACCATAAGCCACATTTTCATAAATGCTCATGGGAAAAGGATTGGGTTTTTGGAAGACCATACCAATTTCTCGCCGCAGACGATTGATATTAATGCGAGGATCATAGATATTTTGACCAAAAAATTCTATCCGACCTTCGACTTTGACTTTTCCTTCTAATTCACTAATCCGATTAATGGTTTTGATGAATGTAGATTTACCACAACCGCTAGGACCAATTAATGCAGTAACTTGGTTTTTGTAGATATCTAGTGATATCCCTTCAATAGCTTTATAGTTTCCGTAGTAAAAGCTAAGATTCTTGACTTGGATGGCAGTAGTTAAGTTACTCATGATTGACTAAAGTAGGAAAGAAAATTTTTTAGTTGACCTTATCTTTTCTTAGCAATTACGCGAGACAGCAAGCTGAAAAACAAAACTAAAGTCAGGAGAATGATGGAGGTTGTCCATACTAGTTCATTTACGGCTGGATCAGGATTGTTATAAAGGTTAAAAATCAATACTGGTAAGGAAGCAGTAGGACTTAATAAACCATCGGACCAATTTTGACTAAATAAAGCGGTAAAAAGTAGTGGTGCTGTTTCGCCAGAAGCACGAGCTATAGCTAAGGAAATCCCCGTAGTAATTCCAGGGATGGCCGAACTAACAATAACACGAAAGGTAGTTTGAAAGCGAGTTCCTCCTAAAGCGGCAGATGCGAGACGCTGGGGAACGGGAATTAGCTTTAAAGCCTCTTCTGTTGTCAATACTATCACTGGTAGCATGATTACAGCTAAAGCAAAACCTCCAGCGATCGCGCTAAATCCCTTAGTTAATAAAACAATCACACCATAAGCAAATATCCCGACAACAATTGAGGGAACACCTGTAAGAATGCTAGTGATAAACCGCACATACTTAGTAAATGGGTTGGTTTGACTAAATTCTGCTAAGAAAATCCCTGTAATTACCCCGACAGGAATACTTAGTAAAGCACCGACACCTACCATAAGTATAGTACCAAGAATAGCATTAGCAAACCCATTTTCAATTAAGGGATGAAATAACATCTCTCGTCTGAAGCCAGAAGCCCCCCGTGACATGATTTCCCACAATATGGATAACAATGGCAACAGTGCTAAACCACTTAGACTAAAGGCAATTCCGGTCATTAAGTATGTGAATATTTGTCTACCTGTGGATAGGGGCTGACATAAGGAAGCCGCAGCGGCTTGATCTGTTTCTGAATTTTGATAAGCACTCATGTTAATTTTGGATTTTGGATTTTAGATTTTAGATTTTGAATTGGCTGTCAAGTTATGAACAAGAATGAGGGATAAAATTTACCAAGAAAGTCTTACAACAGTAAGAAACTTTTACTCCTTCTTTCTTCTTTCTTTCTTCTTTCTTCTTCTTTCCTGACTCCTGACTCCTGTTATCTATTCTTTTTGCCAACCCATTCCACTATTAATACAGCCGCAATATTTATGGCTAGTGTTAAGGCAAATAAAATTAGACCTAAATAACTTAATGCCCCAATATGTAAGCCCGGTTCAGCTTCAGCAAATTCATTGGCTAAAACTGCGGGAATATTATATGCTGGATCTAAAAGAGATATACTAATTTGGGCGGAGTTACCGATTAGCATTGTTACAGCCATTGTTTCGCCTAATGCCCTGCCTAGAGATAGCATTGTGGCGCTGACTATTCCAGAAAATGCTGCTGGTAATAAAACCCGAAAAACTGTTTCCCAACGAGTTCCACCTAAAGCCATAGATGAGCTACGTAACTCTTTAGGAATCACCATCAGAACGTCACGAGAAATGGCTGCCATTGCAGGTAAGGTCATAATGGCAAGAACAATGCCCGCTGTTAACATATTGTTGCCGGCGGGATCTTGTGTATTAAATAGGGGAATAAACCCAAAGGTGCTACCTAACCATTTTTCTATGGGTGTGATGAAGGGAATAAAAATGAAAATTCCCCATAAACCAATAATGACGCTGGGGATAGCAGCAATCAGTTCGATGACGAAGGCTATGGTGGTTTTGACTGAATTTGGCAAAAAATCTTCGCTCGTGACTAAAGCTATTGATATGCCAACGGGAATAGTTAAGATAATGGCGATCGCACTACTGACTAAAGTTCCATAAATATAAGGTAACGCCCCGAAAATCTGATTCCCTGTATCCCAATCTTGACCCCATAAAAAGCCTAGTCCAAATTTATCAACAGCCGGTTCTGCTTGCTGGAAAATTACGTAGGTCATGACAAAGAGGATGGCTACAGTAATCCCAGCGAAGAGATATACTACCCATGTAAATCCTTTATCAAACCAGAAATTAACCCCACCTGTGGATGTTAAATCAATATTGCCATCACTTAAACTTAGTGAATTATTCTGAGATTCAGATGAATTAGCCATGATCAATAAAAAGCTTATGAAATCAGGTATTAGAGGGTGTTTGAAAAGTCTAATTTATTACTTGCAAGGGCGACTAGAAGTCGCAGCTACACAGACGAAACCCACCTTCGTGGGTTCAAAAGCCTTGATTTCTCGTTAGTCCACGCAGGTGGACTTTGTTTGTGTAGTAG
>NZ_JAQMSE010000084.1:0-23827 GCF_028330045.1 Aphanizomenon sp. CS-733/32 | reverse complement strand
TGGACTCCGGCAGAATTTACAGAACTGGGGAATATAGCCAAGGAAATGGGCTTTAATCACGTCCGTTCCGGCCCCCTGCCCCCTGCCCCCTGCCCCTACTCCTCCCCCGCGTGATAGGAACTGCGAACCAGGGGGCCGGAACGGACGTGATTAAAGCCCATTTCCTTGGCTATATTCCCCAGTTCTGTAAATTCTGCCGGAGTCCAATATTTTTTAACAGGTAGATGATCTAAAGAAGGGCGCATATATTGACCAATGGTGAGGCGATCGCATTTTACAGATCGCAAATCCGCCATAGTCTCAATTAATTCCTCCATAGTTTCTCCATGTCCCACCATCACACCTGACTTCGTAGGAAGCTGATCATTCAACTCCTTAACCGTGGCTAATACAGCCAACGAACGCTCATATTTTGCCCCTCGGCGCACAGTTGGAGTTAACCTACCGACTGTTTCGACATTATGGTTAAAACAAGCCGGTTGAGCCTGAATAATCATGGCTAAACTGTGACGTTGAACTGCCACACCCCCACCACCCCAAAAATCCGATGTCAGCACCTCAATTTGAGTATCGGGATTCATCTGGCGAATAGTCTCCATTGTCCTCACAAAATGACCAGCCCCCCCATCAGCCAAGTCATCACGGGCGACAGAAGTTAATACCACATACCGCAACCCTAAAAGCCGTACTGATTCTGCCACCTTTTGGGGTTCTTCCCCATCCAACGCCATTGGCGCATGACCCTTATCTACCTGACAAAAAGCACAAGCGCGGGTACAAGTTGGACCCATTAATAAAAAAGTCGCCGTTTTTTGGGCGTAGCATTCACCCCGATTTGGACAACGCCCTTCTTCACAAATTGTGTGAATTTGTCGCTGCTTAATGATACGTTGGACAGTAGATATTTCACTGGCTTTGCCAATGGGGCGACGCAACCAGCTAGGCATAGTCATAATTTCTGACTTGATATCAACTTGTTGTGGAGAATTCATATAACGATTTGTTAATTAGGCAAAAAGTAAGAGCGCGTAATGACTATTTACATAGAGGTACTGTAATTCCAGAATATACCCCAAACTGAGAAGTTACCTGAGTTCGACATAAGATAATTTTTGGAAAACTGCCCCAAATATGAGTCTCAAACCCTGATGATCTCGTTGAAAAAATCATAACTCTGTTCGCGTAACGTCTCCGCAGGAGAAACTCCGTTCGCGTAGCGTCTCCGCAGGAGAAACTGCTAACACCGAACTCAGATGAAGTTAGATTCATAAATCTTCCACTACACAGGATATTAGTTGTGTGTAGTCTACACAACTATGATACAAATTGATCAAAACATCAGTGAGAGTTTCCTACAACTCCTGTGATTTCGGAAATTTATGTCATCAAATACTCCTCCCCAATCTAAATAAATTTTGGATATAGTGAGAGAATTCCTAAAAGCAGTCGGCAACCAGCCATCTAAACATAAAATTTTTAGTAGAGTAATCAGTTGTGGCAAGTAACAAAATTTTAGTTATTGACGACACTACCGTTGTCAGGGTAAAAGTACGAGAAATGTTACCACCAGGTAATTTTGAGGTGATAGAAGCCAAGGATGGGTTAGAAGGATACAATCTCATCCTCAAGGAAAAAGTCAGCTTGATCATGCTAGATTTTTTGTTGCCAAAAATGAGTGGTTGGGAGGTTTTCCAGAAAATCCAGGCTCAACCAGAATTGCGGAAAATTCCTTTGGTAATCATGTCAGGACGGAAGGAAGAGGTAACGGAAAAATTTGTAGAGCCATTTGAATATTTTGAATTTTTAGGCAAACCTTTTGATCAAAAGCAACTCATTGGCGCTATCAAGTCAGCAATGCTGAAGTCGAAAAAGGAACGTCCAGACTTAAATACACCCCCAGTTAATCCTGCAAATAAACAACCTGTCCCAGTCGCTATAAATGCCGTAGATTCATCTGCTGAGATCAAATTACTAAATGATAAAATTATCAAGATGCAAGGAGAAATTGATAACTTGAAGAAACAGCTTAATCAAGTTGTGACTTTCATTAAACAGAAAATTAAGTAATTTTCTCTTTGGTAATACCAGATTAAAATGAAACTACATAGAATAAGATTTCAAAAATTATTAACCGCAGATGTACGCAGATAAACACACCTAAAGACGGATGAATTAATAGACATCTCCAGAAAAGATTGTAGAGCCGAGAATCCCTACATGAGGAACGTCTCTACAAGGGTTCTAGGATACGCATATTGAATTTCTGGAGATGTCCAATGAATTTCATAATTCTGTGAAGCCTCACATACAGCGATTTCCAATCATATAAGGTACATCTTAGCCCCCTCATCGCTTGCGGGGAGGGGGTTGGGGGTGGGGTTTTTGTTCCGGGTTTGATGACAATTTGCTGTAAGTTTGGTATTGTTGCTGTTTAACAACAAAAATGGGCAATTGAATATTGAAGACCAGCTTCATTACCAATTACCCATTAGCAATTATTTAGGAATAAATTACAATTCCTGTGACTCGTTATTTGTAATAACACTAACTTGTGTACTGACAACTTTTGCTGCTTGCAACATGGGAGTGTTAGTAACAGAATTGTTAGCTAAAGTGAACAAGGGATTGGATAAGATTCCAGAAATGGTAGTAGCTATTAAAGTTACTATCAAACCCACTTGTAAAGGTCTCAGTCCTGGTAAATCCCAACGCACTTGGGGATAGTTCTTCACCACGTCGGACATTTCTTGAGGTTCTTTGACTACCATCATCTTAACTACACGAATGTAGTAATAGATAGAAACCACACTGGTAATTAAACCGAGTAAAACTAACCAGTAAAGACCAGCTTGCCAACCTGCCCAAAATAGGTAAATCTTCCCAAAAAATCCGGCTAGTGGGGGAATACCACCCAAGGATAAGAGAGAGACACTTAAACCCAGTGTTAAAAGTGGGTCTTTTTGATACAAACCAGAGTATTCAGAAATTTGGTCTGTTCCTGTTCGCAGAGAGAACAATACCACACAGGTAAAGCCGCACAGGTTCATAAACAGGTATACCAGTAGATAGAAAATCATACTGGAATAGCCGGCATCAGTTCCCGCAATTAAGCCAATCATCACAAACCCAGCTTGGGCAATGGATGAGTAAGCTAACATCCGTTTCATGCTTGTTTGAGCTAGGGCGACAACGTTACCCAGTACCATACTCAGCACTGCAAGGGCAGTGAAAACAAATCTCCACTCATCTGCCACCATAGGGAAAACGGTAGTTAAGAGACGGATAGCCAGGGCAAATCCTGCGGCTTTAGAACCAACGGATAAGAAAGCGATAACTGGAGTTGGTGCGCCTTCATAAACGTCCGGTGTCCATTGGTGGAAGGGTGCAGCGGAGATTTTGAAACCAATACCCGCAATTACGAAAACCAGAGCAATTACTAAACCTAGGGATTGACCAACATTTGCTGTAGCGATACCTTGAGCGATCGCACTTAGTTCCGTTTGTCCACCGGATAACCCATACAACAGGGAGACACCATACAAAAACACCGCTGTACTGGAAGCACCAATTAACAGGTATTTCAACGCTGCTTCATTGGAACGGGGGTCACGTTTTGTATAACCTGTCAACAAATAAGAGGAAATACTCAAGGCTTCTAAGGAGATGAAAATCATCACCAACTCATTAGCACCGGATAAAAACATTCCTCCCAAAGTCGCAGTCATCAAAATGGCAATAAATTCGGCTAAAGGCGTACCACTTTGTTCAACGTAGCGAATTGACATTAATATTGTTGACATTGCAGACAGGGCGATAATTCCCCGAAAGACAATACTCAGGTCATCACCATTAAAGCTACCAGTAAAGGCAATGGGGTTAGTTGAATCCCATTGGAAGTATAGAGCAATAATCGCGGCTGTTAAACCGAGGGTAGCTAGATATCCAATCCAGCGTGCAGATGTCCGTCCCAAAATTAAATCAACAATCAAAACCCCCAAGAGGGTAATCATGACGATTCCCTCTGGTAAAATCGTTCCGGCATTTAACTGGGATGCAAAATTAGCAAAATCCATGAGATGTATAGGTTTTAGCGATTAAACATGATTGGCTAACACAAGTTTATTCTATCTATACTTCTGAACTAAAATTGCATTTATCCCTATGTTTTCAACTCGCAGATGCCGATTTGGCATTAAACGTAGCTAATTATACCCATCAAGAAAAACCATCATAATTGATTGTTTATCCTGACTCCTAAACAAACCTATTATTGGTCACAAAAACCTATGTAAAATATTGGCAAACTGTTTATGGCGAACCGACACGGTAATTTCTTAAATTCTTGAAAAACTCTTAATATCTTCTTTAGGAGTGAAGCCAAAATCTCGGACTACCCTTAAAGAGAAAGGATCTGCAAGAGAAAGAGCCAAACCCAAACAAAAGATTTAAACTGAACTATGACACTACAAAGCTTTGGTGTGATTGGATTAGCGGTTATGGGCGAAAATATCGCACTTAACGTAGAAAGAAATGGCTTCCCAATTGCAGTTTACAACCGCTCCCGTGAAAAAACCGATGCCTTCATGGCGCACCGCGCCCAAGGACGGAACGTTAGAGCCGCTTTTAGCCTGGAACAATTTGTCGCCTCATTGGAACGTCCCCGCAAAATTTTGGTGATGGTGCAAGCTGGTAAGCCTGTTGATGCAGTAATCCAACAGCTTAAGCCCTTACTTCAAGAGGGTGATATCATTATTGACGGTGGTAACTCTTGGTTTGAAGACACCGATAGACGCACTCAGGAATTAGAACCCATCGGTTTACGCTATATCGGTATGGGTGTCAGTGGTGGTGAAGAAGGAGCTTTAAACGGTCCTTCCCTCATGCCCGGTGGAACAAGAAGCTCTTATGAATACCTGTCCCCCATTTTCAACAAAATTGCCGCTCAAGTTGATGATGGTCCTTGTGTCACCTACATTGGTCCTGGTGGTTCTGGACACTATGTAAAAATGGTTCACAACGGTATTGAATACGGCGATATGCAGTTAATTGCAGAAGCGTACGACTTACTGAAAAATGTGGCTGGTTTAAGTGCAGCACAACTCCACGAAGTATTTGCTCAATGGAATACAACTGACGAACTCAATTCATTTTTGATTGAGATTACCGCGAATATTTTCCCCTACGTAGATCCAGACACCAAGATTCCTCTCGTTGATTTGATTGTTGACGCAGCCGGTCAAAAGGGAACTGGTCGTTGGACTGTACAAACTGCTTTGGAATTGGGTGTAGCTATCCCTACAATTACAGCGGCGGTAAATTCCCGGATTCTCTCTTCCATTAGAGACGAACGGATTGCTGCCTCTAAGCAAATCACCGGCCCTAATGCTAAGTATGGTGGTGATATTGCCACTTTTGTGAACATGGTGCGGGATGCTCTGTATTGTTCCAAAATCTGTTCTTATGCCCAAGGTATGGCGCTGTTATCCACAGCTTCCAAAACTTACAATTGGGAATTGAATTTGGGCGAAATGGCTCGCATCTGGAAGGGTGGTTGTATTATTCGCGCCGGCTTCTTGAATAAGATTAAGAAAGCATTTGACGAAAATCCCGCTTTACCTAACTTGTTGTTAGCACCTGAATTTAAGCAAACAATTTTGGATAGACAAGCTGCTTGGCGGGAAGTAATTGTGACTGCGGCTAAGTTGGGTATTCCTGTACCTGCTTTTAGTGCTTCTTTAGATTACTTCGATAGTTACCGCCGCGATCGCTTGCCACAAAACTTAACTCAAGCACAACGAGACTATTTCGGTGCTCACACTTACAAACGAACTGACAAAGAAGGATCTTTCCACACTGAGTGGGTTCCCATTGCTGAATCTAAGAAGTAAGACACTTCTAGTTAAGCTTTCAAGTTAGTTATTGCCATTGATTTCGGCAAGATTGACTGTAGGGGCGGGGTATCCCCGCCCTTAATTGTAACTTCATTTTCTGGTAAATATATGGATATAATAAACAACAAAAGCATCTGAGGATAAATACATAATTAAGCCAGCAATAAGTATAGACAGTTTTGATAGTTACTTAATTTTTAAAGAATTACCCGTGAATGTAGTTTTTGCATTGGGATCCAAGTTCGGTGGAAGCGGCTATTAGCGCAGATCAAAAATTTCTTGCTAGTAGTAGCGAGGATGGCACAATTAGAATCTGACAATTACCATAAAGATCTTGGTTTTCAGATGCTAGGGGAACGTAAATTACCTCGTTCCTTGTGTAGCCATTCATAACTCTCCATTCATCTCCCCGGATCATGCAAATATATTGCAGTCAACAACACATAAATAATGGCGGTCATCGTTTTTGTACTCAATGCGGTGAAGCACTACCTTTGACGGTGGGACAAGTTATTGATAATCGTTATGAAATTGCGCGGATATTGGGACAAGGTGGTTTTGGCCGCAGTTATTTAGCGATTGATCGGCAAAAATCTCGAAAAACTTGCGTTTTAAAGGAATTTGCCCCCAATGTTGTCAAACCCCAGGAGTTACAAAAGGCTAAGGAACTGTTTGAACGGGAAGCAAGTGTCCTCAAAAAAATCCAACATCCCCAAATTCCCCGGTTTCATGCTTCTTTTTCCGCCAAAATTGGGACTAAGGATTTCTTCTTTTTGGTGCAAGATTATATTGAGGGTGATAATTATGACCAATTATTTGCACAGCGCCAAGGTCAGAGGAAGTCTTTTCGCGAGGAGGAGGTGATTAATTTATTGCATAATGTTCTGCCTGTGCTAACTTATATTCATTCTTTAGATATAGTTCACCGCGATATTTCCCCGGATAATTTGATTTTGCGCCAAAGTGATAATTTGCCCGTATTGATTGATTTTGGAGGGGTTAAACAGTTACCAGCTTCTCAGGGTTTTTGGCGGACACAACTGGCTGTAAATGCGACTTTGTTGGGTAAGAAGGGATACGCACCAGAAGAACAGTTACTTCAGGGAAAAGTTTATAAAAACAGTGACTTTTATGCGTTAGCGGTGACGGCTTTGGTATTAATCACCGGGAAAGAACCACATTTACTTTATGATAGCTTTAATGGGGTTTGGCTTTGGGGGAAGGAAATTAAGGTGAGTCCCAAGTTAGAGACTGTCTTAAAAAAGATGTTGGCATATAAGCCAAGCGATCGCTATCAAAAAGCCGAACAAGTTATTAAAGATCTACCTTTACCATCTACCTCATCTACACCACAGATTATGCAAACTTCTAACAATAATCCCAATCCCTATATTACTAAGTTGAAAACACAGGTGGTAGCACCAGGAATAAAGCGCGTTCGCAGTATTCATGGTGGTGTCCACAATCAGACAAGTTTGTTTGTTCAGAAAATACCCATGCCAAAATGGTTGCGGCCTTTTATGGTCAGCTTTATTATGACTACGGTAATGTTGTCAACAGGTGCGGGTATGTTTGCTTTAGGAAATTTTGCAGTTAAGGGAATAACCTCAATTAAATTTCCGCAAGTTGAACTTCCCAAAATCCCATCTAAGTATGATTATGAAGATGAAAGAAATCAAGCTAATCGCACTATTCAACAGGTGTTTAGTCGTCTACAACAGTTAGAAATTGCTCCCATATTTTTTACTAACACCGTTAATGAAGTTTTTTATGCCGAAAACCCAGAACTAAACAACCGTAAGTTAACTCAAAACCCCGAAGACGCAGCTTTGAGATCACAATGGAATGGTATAGCTAATAAGTTATTAAATAATCTAGAAAAGGCTAATTTAACTGAACCTGCTAGAAAGAAAATAGGTAGTTATAGTCAACAGGATTCCCAACGCTGGGAACAGTTAGCTAAAGCGGGAAAATTAGGTAATTATAAATCTTTTCAGGATTTATGCGCAGATACATATCAAACTTTTGATTCCTTGTTTCCTGTCCAAGAACGTGGCAAACTAAATCAAAAAACCTTTCTACAAATCTGGTATGCGATCGCATCTGATAAAGTAGAAAATAAGTAATTGGTAATAGGTAATGGGTAATTTGTCAGAACTGACAACTGACAACTAACAACTGACAACTGACAACTGACCAATGACTAATATATACTGTTCTCAAGGGCATAAAAATCCGTCGGGTAGTAGGTTTTGTCTCCAATGTGGAGACAGAATTGGCAGCGTACCGACATCTGGAAATCAAGGTATTCAAGCGGGACAAACTTTAGGCGATCGCTATGTTATTATTCGACAAATTGGTCAAGGAGGATTTGGCAAAACTTACTTAGCAGAAGACCTGAACCGCTTTCGAGAAGCTTGTGTTTTAAAAGAATTTTCTCCCCAGGTACAAACTCCCTACATTGTCCAAAAAGCCGAAGAACTTTTTCAGCGAGAAGCAAGTGTACTTTACAAATTACAACATCCTCAAATTCCCCGATTTCGGGAACTATTACGCATCAACTTAAAAGGGAAAGAAAGTCTTTTTCTAGTTCAAGATTATATAGATGGTGAAACTTATAATTCCTTATTAAATAATCGGCAAAAACAAGGTTTAAAATTCACAGAAATAGAAATCCGCCAATTATTACAGCAAATTTTACCAGTATTAGAATATATTCACGCCCTGGGGGTGATTCATCGTGATATTTCTCCTGATAATTTAATGCTTCGGAGTAGTGATAAATTACCAGTATTAATTGATTTTGGAGGTGTTAAACAAGTAGCCGCCACCGTCGCCTCTCAATATTACCAAACAGGGGGAATAGCATCTCCCACAAATGGCACTTTGTTAGGAAAAATAGGATTTGCACCCCCAGAACAGATGCAAACTGGTATGGTGTCCACCCACAGTGACTTATATGCTTTAGCCGTCACAGTTTTAGTTTTACTGACAGGTAAACAACCCCAGGAATTAATTGATACTTATAATTTTACTTGGCAATGGCGACGGGAAATCAGACTCAGTTCCGCGCTGGGAGAAATCATAGATAAAATGTTATCACCAATTGCCAGCGATGCCTACGGCGGGTTACACCAACGCTATCAAACCGCCCGTCAAGTTCTCCAAGTCCTCAATCCTCAATCTGTTAGCTATCCGCAAACTCAACCCCCCACATCTGCTACAGTTGCTATTTCTCCCCCGAAAATCCCCGTTCCTGAACCCTTGATGATTCCCACTCCTCCCCAACCAGGTATTTGGACGGGAAAAAATGTTTTGATTCTCGTTTTTGTCCTGACTATTGGGAGTTATTTATATTGGCAAAAACTTAAAACCCCTACCAACAATTTACAGGGAAATAACCCGGTAATTTTACCCAGTCCCCATTCCACCGAAACAGCAAAAACAGAAGTAACTTTTTCACCGGAAGAAAGACAACGCAAACAAAAATTGAGCATTCTCCGTGAAGAATTAGATATAAATTATCAATTTTATGTTAAGCTGGTGAACCAACTTTTCCGCGAAAAATATCCCAATTTAAAGGGGCGTATTCTGAGTGATAATCCAGAAGATGAAAATTTAAGGGCAGAATGGGATCAAACCGCCGCCGAAGTCCTAGAAAAGCTATCAGCCCTCACTTCTGACTCCCGCCGTCAACTGGGAAATTATACTGGGGATGAACCCACCACATGGAAAGCTCAAATCAATCAAATCAACGTTGGTAGTCGGTCTTTATATGATTTAGGTGATGCAGCTTTTTTCAGTGAATTTCCCGAACAAAAGAGTAAAAGTTTTATTAAACAACCCATTGGACAAGTTTGGTACGCATTTGTCAATGATCAACTTAACGCCATTCTTGACAAAAGCATATTGCAAACAATAGTCTTTCCTGAAGGTACTACAGGTAAAACAGTGAGTGGAACTCTCCAACCAGGAAAAGGTAAAGTTTTTATCGTTGGACTAGCCAAAGATCAAAATATGGAAGTGAAACTAGAAGCAAATTCCAAAGTTTTACTCTCAATTTATTCCCCCTCTGGGAAAAACCCATTACTACAAGACTCTCAAACACGGACGATATCTGCAACATTACCAGAAAAAGGATTTTATGAATTTGTTGTTGTTTCCACAGCCTCAGAATCCGTAGATTATCAACTTACCCTAACCGCAGAAAATCCCCCAGAACCCGAACCAACAGAAGAACCAACTCTCACAGAAACACCTACACCCGAAAGTAATTAGGGCTTGCTGAAAAAGTTGTCTGTGAGGGCTAGGAGTCAGGAGTCAGGAGTCAGGAGTCAGGAGGAAGAATTAGAAGAAGATAAGAATAGTATTAAATCTGGTAAAGTGATAGTGTATTAAATAGCACAATCCTTGACAAGAAACCATTGCTAGACATACTATATACCTATTTTGCTTATATACAGACTTGTTTCTTCTTTGCGCCTTTGCTTCTTAGCATCTTTGCGCGAAACAAAACATAATTACCAAGTTGGATCACTAAAAAGATGCACCGTCAACTTCTCCTTTCCCGGTGGAACTGCGGTAATACAAGCCCGAATAACTTCCCCATCATCTAACTCGACAGTACAAGCGTGACAAGTCCCCATCAGACAACCCGTAGGAATTGATACCCCAGCCCGTTCCGCGACATCTAACAAAAGTTCTCCCACCTCAGCATTGACAGTAATATCATCTGGTAAAAAATTAATTTGCATAGTTATAACGGGTTTTGATTACTTAAAAAAATAGTTAAAAAGAGTAATTACGAATTATGCTCCTAAGTAGGTGAACACAATAAAACCAATCTGTGTAAAGAAACGTAAAATCGCCCAAACCCTCTTCACTCTTGCCTTGCCATAACGACGATTTTCAATGCTAACCTACTTAACCAGCAATTCTCATTTTAAGGTTTCATGACATTTTAATCCTTACATTCTGATGGTTTTACAATTCTTAACGAATCCGGAGATGTGCCTCCAGCAAAGTCAGAATCGCGGATTATAGGGATTAAAAGATTGGGCGGATTAGGTTGTTTGCTATGATAAAAGGCACTAAAATCCGTGAAATCAGCGCAATCCGTCTAATCCGTGATTCAGACATTTTTCCCCGCGTAATACATATAATCCGCAATTCTAACCTGATTTTTTTCAAAATGAGAATTGCTATACTTAATCATTTTCACACAAAGTGCGATAACTTTGCTCTTTATAGCCATCTTTTCTAGTCATAGTTGAATTATACAATAGATAATCTTTTAAAATATGGCAATTACTTTTCAATAAACTTTCTAATTTAACATCTGGCAACTTCCGTAAAATTACATTATCTTTATCAGTACCAGCAGCCAATATTTGACCATCTGGACTAAAACTAACACTACTCAACTGTTCAGAATCACCTTTTAACATCATCAATAAAACACCTTCTCGGTTCCACAACCTGAGTTTATTATCACTGCTTACTGCGAGAGTTTGACCATCTGGACTAAAGTTAACACTAATAAAACCATCACCATACCCCATCAGAGTTTTTTGTAATATACCATTCTCACCCCAAATTTTAACCGTACTATCAAGACTAACTGAAGCTAATAATTTACCATCAGGCGACCATGCTACACCATTTACCCTGCGAGTATGACTAGTTAAATTTTTGACAATTTCCCCATTTTTTGCCCATATTTTTACTGATTTATCATCACTAGCAGAGGCTAGAAATTTACCATTAGGACTAAAACTCACCCAATTAACAGCATCAGTATGGCCATTTAAAGTTTTAAGTAAAGTCCCATCTCGCCTCCATAATTTAATTGTTTTATCCTTACTAGCAGAGGCGATAATTTTACCATCAGGCGACCACGCCACAGCTAAAACTATATCAGTATGACCATTTAAAGTTTTGAGTAAAGTCCCATCTCGACTCCATAATTTAATTGTTTTATCCTTACTAGCAGAGGCGATAATTTTACCATCAGGCGACCACGCTACACCCCACACTTGATCATTGTGACCCGTGAATATTTTTAGTAATTTACCATCTCGATTCCAGATTTTTATTGTTTTATCCAGACAACCACCAGCAATAGCATGACTATCAGGACTAAAACTAATACTTGTCACCCAATCATCATTAGTTTGGGAATGATGCAAATTCAGACTATTCCAACGCCATAAAATAATATTTTTATCCCTACCAGCAGATGCTAGAGTTAGTCCATCAGGGCTAAAACTGACACTATTTACCCAACTATTATGCCCTCTGAGAGTTTCTAGTAAATTACCGTCAAGACTCCAAATTTTAATTGTTTCATCCATACTCGCAGATGCCAGAGTATGTCCATCATTACTAAAATCAACACTAATAACACCGCTGCTGTGTCCAGAAAGAGTTTTGAGTAATTGACCTTCTCGACTCCATAATTTGATTTTTTTATCCATACCAGCAGAAGCAAGAATTCCACTATTAGGAGACCAAGCTATAGCGACAACAGCATCTTTATCCCCCGATAAAGTTTTGAGTAACTGACCTTCTCGACTCCACAATTTTATTGTTTTGTCAGCACTACTAGAAGCAAGAATTTTACCATCACCAGACCAAGCTACAGCTAAAACCGCATCTTTATGACCTACTAAAGTTTTGAGTAGCTTACCTTCTTGACTCCACAATTTTATAGTCTGATCTGTACTAGCAGATGCGATAATTTTTTCATGAGGATGAAAACTGACACTATTTACTACAGATGTATGACCAAGTAAAGTTTTTAGGAGTTTACCTTCTCGATTCCACAGTTTAATTGTTTTGTCTTGACTAGCAGAAGCTAACATTTGACTATCAGGTGACCAAGACACACTATTTACCACATCGTCATGTCCTGATAGAGTCCTTAATAAAATCCCACGAGGATTCCAAAGATTAATTGTTGTATCTGCACTAGCTGAAGCTATTAAAGATCTATCAGCACTAAATGTCACCATTCTCACCCCCGATAAATGACCTTCTAAGCGGTTACGTTCTTTGACTCCATAAACCGCTTGATACAGTGCAGTTAATACCTTTTCTTGAGTAAAAGTATTTCTCCATAGAGTTTTTTTCAATTTTCTTCCTGCTTTTAAACTTTCTTTAAGAGCATCAATACCTTTTTCAGAAGCAAATAAAGCCTCACTAGACGCACTTAGGGTTTTCATTTCACTATCTGTGGACGTAATCACAGAAGTAGCTAAGCCAAACATAGCAATAATAGAAGCTGTTAAGGCTATTTTGAGGGCAATATTTAATCTAATCGCACTCAACCGTTGTTTTTCTTGGCTGTCGGTTAATTTTGCAATCAATTCTTTTTCTTTTAATTCTGTTCGCAAATGTTCAATTTCCGTTTGACTTTCTTCTTCTCGCTTGCGTAATTCTCGTAATTCTGCCAGTAAATTATCTGCTTGTTGATGTTGGATATGTTCTAAACTAACACCGGTTTGAGTTTTTCTTAATTCACATTTAAGACGCTCAATTTCTTGATAGCTATTTCTAACTTTATCCCGTAATGTATTAATTTGTGTTTGCAATCCAGATTCTTGTTGTTGTAAATAACGGATTAAGCTGACTAAATAATCATGAATTAATTGATAGCGTTCGGGAACATTGGGAAATATCACAACTAACCCAGAGCGAATTAAAATATCTAAAATTAACTCTAATTTACTAGGGTCTTCCAACTCTGAGAGTTCTAATGTTAACTCTGCGCGGGTTTTAAAAGGTCTTTTGTTATTATCATCGGTTAATAAGTATAAAACTAGGAGCGCAGCTCGTTCGTTTTCTTTGCCACATTCTTTAATTAATTCTTGAATATATGTTTGAATTAACTTATTGGGACGATAGGGTTCATACTGTGCAAGCGTAGTAATATATTTATCTTGTAATTGTGCGCCTACCAACTGCAATTCTATTGGACGAACTTCACCCAGTTCTGAAGACAAATCTGCAACCAAAGCATCAATCAAATCTGGTTCTAATTTGAGTTGGGATTGATAATGTAAACGTTCAGCTAACTTTTGAATGATTTTTCTGGCATTGTCAGGAGAAAAGTTGTTCAGTTGATAACGAATATTTTTATCAAGAATATTATTATTAATTGCATCAATTGATGAGAGATGTCTAAAATCTAGAAGGCGATGTAAATAATCTTCGCGCAAAGTTAAAATAACTTTCACAAAAGATATACCTAAACAATTACTAATAAATTGATCAAATGCTTGTTTTTCGTGAAAATCTGTATAACCAAAGAAAAATTCTTCAAATTGGTCAAAAACCAAAACTGTAATTAAATGATTATCTGCATTTTCTCGTAATTGTTGTAAAATGTCATTAGCAGTGGTCAGAGGGCAAAACTTAGATCGAGATTCTGTTTCAATGGCTGAT
Organism: Aphanizomenon sp. CS-733/32; assembly: GCF_028330045.1. Lineage (NCBI taxonomy): Bacteria > Bacillati > Cyanobacteriota > Cyanophyceae > Nostocales > Aphanizomenonaceae > Aphanizomenon > Aphanizomenon sp. CS-733/32. The sequence goes on along the minus strand of NZ_JAQMSE010000084.1, from coordinate 9,491 downwards.
GGTTTCCCCATTTCTAACATAGCTTTGGTAAAAGATTTTCCTAATTCTCCTAACCAATCTCTATAAACTTGGAGGACAACTGGTACAGGAATTTGATCACCAATAGCGCGGTTTTGTAGTGCGGGAACTAAGCCAGCCGTAACGGTAGAACTTTTGCCAACACCTGACTGTCCATGAATAACTATTAATTTTTGGTCTGCACGACTAATTCTGCCAATTAAGTGATTAACATCAGATTCTCTACCAGAAGCGGCAATTTCTAAGGCTATACTATTACTACCAAATGTAGATATTAAAGTGGGGTTGGTGACTTGCCTTTGAGGTTGTAACCGTCCAGCCCCAATAAAGGGGACAAAACCATATTGTTGTTCTACAGACCGAAGTTTTTGTTTAATAATATAGGCTTGCAGATAGTGTCCTATTTCAAAGTATAATGATCTTAAATTATGTAATAAGCGAATATAACGATGGGCATCATATTGATGTTCACTGTTTTCTAAAGCTGATGACAGTTGTTGAGATGCCGTACTTATATATTCTTTTGCTACTGTTATTTGTCCGAGATGATTGAGGGCTTTTGCTAAAGTTAATAAATAAATTTGTTCTAAGATCAGAGGAAATAAATAATGATTTGATTCTGGGTGTTTTTTTTCTGTTTCCAATTGTAGTAATGATATATGCGCTAAAATACTAGCTTGTATCCAGTTTGAATTATGTACGGCTACCTGCGCTAAAAAACCATAATCACAAGCTAGTTGAATTTTTCGACCATATATTTGATGTAATTCTAGGGATTTTTTAGCGACGACTTCTAATGCTGCCCATGATTTTAAACTATATAAGACTTCTAATAGTTGTTCAATAAATTCTGAAACTAAATCTATCCGTCCAGCGATTTCAAATGTTTGTAAACATTGCTGAAAATATGTTTTAGCTGATTGCCAATATCTTTCTCTCGACTTAGAGTTTTGTTCGGCAAGACGACAGCAACATAATCCAATATAAAATAATAAGATGGATTGTTTTAAAAGATCGGCATAGGATGAATTAGATAATTCTGCTGTTCTACTAGTTGCATATTCTGTTAGCTCTAAATCTTCTTGATAACGCCAAAAACACAAACTTTTCTGAAAGTTATTTAAGGCAGAATCAATCCGATTATTGACATAATCATCTATGCCAAAAATAAATTCTAACCTAGCATTTAATTCTGCTTCGATTCCAATCCCCCTATCGTATAATTCTTGAATTGCATAATGCAGTTGATCACTGCTAATCCATACTTGTTCTAAGGTGATAGGATTAGTTTGAGCATAATTACTTTGTAAAACTCTCGTAAATAAATCGTCGGTTTCTTGGTGGAGAAATTCTAGTAATCCAATGGAAGTCATTTCAAATCTAATTGGTGTAGCTGCCCAACTAGCAAAATCGGGAGCTAACCGCAGGATTTTTTGTAAAACTTCATCATTTACCCAAAAAATTATCGGGATTTGATAGCGTTTACGAAATTCATCTCGGACTTGATTAATGGAACGCAGGAGATCATCTATGCCATAGATTGATTCAAACCCCATAATCATTAATCCAGCGGGTTGAGCGATGGTAATCTGTGATTGAATTATTGTATATAAACTTGTAGTATTTTTATCTAAAAAAATACTTTGAATGCGCTCATTTCCCCAACCATTGATTGCTAGTTGCCGCTGGATAATATCTCGCAGAAATTTGTAGTTACAGCATAGTAAAATAACTGAAAACTGATTTTTAGAAAAGGTAATTGCTCTTTCTAAACTACGTAGAGACTGTTGATTAGCAGCGATTATATTCTCTGCTTGCTGTCTTTTAAGCATAATTTAAATTTCTCTATCTCTGCTAAAACTGGGTTGAGTGCAAACCAAACTCCTTGATGATCACGATATTCAAATACGAATAAACTGCGTAATAAAATATCGTACTCTACATTGCCTCTAACTCGTTGATCTTGAATTACTTGAAAGATTAATTCACTTTCTTCCATATCAATGGCGTTAGCCCGGTAATCTCGTTGTCTTTGAATGACTAATTCCACACATTTGTGATCAAAAGGTGGATCTTGTTCCCGCAAACAGTCAAATAGTAATCCTAATAAGTCGCGGACATGACCACCACTAATCAGACATAAACGATCCAGAGTTGCCAAATTATCAAATAATTGAGTAGCTAAATTTAAGCGATCGCCTGGTAAGATATCAGGAAAGGCTCTGGCTAATACCATTTGGCGCATTAATCCGAGTCCTACGCTATTAATTTCTCCACAACGTTGACGTACGGGAATCATCGGTAATACTTTTGGTGCGACTCCGCCTCCTAAACGATGCTGTAGTTGGGCGCTATCATTGGAAAATGTCAGAGCCAAGGGAATTGTGTAAACTATATGACAATTTAATCTTCTTAATTGTTCTCCTCGATCAATGAATAAGTATTCGGGGAGCGATCGCCCAGAAGGTAAAGGACGCACCGCCACCCTATCCAAGTTATCCACAATCACCACCAATCCCTTCTTACCCCTGGCTTTTAGCTCCAAATTAGCCCGGTCTAACAGTTCTTTATTAATTGATTGTAAGATATTCTCTGTGCGTGGTTCTAGATAGTCTCTTAACCGTCTGCGTAACTGAGGACTTTCCTTAGTTTTCGCCGTAATTTTGGCAATTCCTACAGATAATTCGGCTTCTACTCCCAATTCTAAAGGCGTTTGCAGAAAATCTACCAACTCCCCAAACAACTTAGTAAAGTAACTAGGTTGGACACGCAGCTTCATCGCTTCCAAGTCTTGACTCACCAAACCAGCGATCGCTAACAGAATATCTGTAACATCTATATCTACCATTTCTAAAACATGGGTAGACTCAAAATAGACAACATGAAAATCCTGCGCTTCCAAATCAGCCTTGAGTCTTAATAATTCCGTAGATTTTCCACAGCCCAAATGTCCTGTAAATAACTGACAGGTTGGCGTATTTGGAGAGATCTTAGTAATAGTCCGCAGCAGAGCTTCAATGATCTTTCCACCCCGGACTGAAGTGAAATCAATATAATACATCCGGTCGTCTACATTCTCAATCATCAAGGGACGGGAAGGATTACAAGCCTGATAAAATCTTTCTAAATTAAGAACCATAAAAAATTCAATTCACGCTGTAATAGTCACAACATCATCTGTCACAATCTCTTTTACAACGGAAGACCAGACATATCCGCAATAACTTGGTATAGAAACACAACTAATTTTATCTTTTTCTTTACAGGAATATCCAACCCAGTCCTCAGAACAATTTAACTGTATCAAAATTTACACTGATAACATAAAAAAGTAGGGGCGGGGTTTCCCCACCCTGAATTGCATTGCATCCAACTGATAACCGCCACAACAATTAAATCACTCCCTCTACAGAAGCTACCCAAAACAGAATATTCAAAGTTGGTAAAAAACTTGATGTTCTGACAAATCTAGTCAAACCTAATTACGTAGCTTCAATTGCAATTATTACAGAAATATCCGGTAAGTGTAAATTCCTCGCATATTAATCCCTGCATCTACCCCTACGAATACAATCACCTAATTGCTCATCTCTAGCAGACATATCCGCCACTAACTGTGATTGAGTATAATTTCCGACTCTTGCCCCTACATTTTCCATGGACAGCTTGTTCCCTGCAAAACAAGCACTGGAATTGTACAGATAGACCGACAATACCATTAGTCCTAAACTAATTGTTGTTTTCATATCAAAATTCAATTCAGAATGCTATTGCGTAATCAACAACATCATCTTGATCAATTGTGAAAACTTATGAATCAGCTAATGGTTCTTAAAATTGCCATAAAAAACCTGCCCGTAGCATCAAACAAGACACCACAAACAATGCAAACTTAAAGAGCATTAGCATATTCTGTCTATTCATGACAAAGATTAATCTAGACTAGTCTTGGACTTTGCCAGACTACATCTTTGATTTATCTCAGAATGAATAAACAAGTTGTTTTCCTAATTAATTCACAAATCCAGATTTAGATCCATGACTGCTAGATTAACTCCTACCCCCCTGGTAGAGTTAATTTAGCCACAAGATAACGTTCTTTCCATCTATACAAATTCTCTGAGAAAAACCCGGACAAAAAAATCTTTTTTTGACCAGAAACAAAAATAAATATTATCCGTCATCAAATAAAAACCTAATCTAAAACACAGTTGCATCTACTCACCAGGGGAGATTATTTCTTCGTAATCATGAAAAAATCAATCATCACAAGCCATATAGCTAGTTAATATTTTCCTGGCTCATACTGAGTTATCAATTACTACTTATTTATTAAGTAGTAATAAGTTAATCATGCTCGGAAAAATTATTGTAATAATTAATACTTCTAAAGAAAATAATTATAAATACAAAAATAAAATTTAAAGATATAAATATTACCAAGAATAAATACAGTCATTTTCCTGACTCACTGACAACTTCAAGAGTTTTCAGACCTATTCCCTATAGAATAGTGAACAAAGATTGCCTAATAGATTCCCACTCCTCTTACTCATGACCTCTTCACAAGACGTAGATACAATCAAATCCCCTAACTCAGACCCAGAACCATCTATTAACCCCCTAGATGAATTACCAGGTGAAGTAGAAATGTCCATTTTTGACCACCTGGAAGAGTTGCGACAAAGAATTTTCTATTCCCTCATAGTAGTGGTAGTGGGTATTATCGGTTGTTTTATCGTAGTTAAACCCCTAGTCCAGCTACTAGAAATTCCTGCTCACGGCGTAAAATTCCTGCAATTAGCCCCCGGAGAATTTTTCTTTGTCTCTATGAAAGTTGCCGCTTATGGTGGTTTAATCCTGACCACACCCTTCATTCTTTATCAAATCATTCAATTTGTACTTCCTGGTCTCACCGTGCGCGAACGGCGGTTAGTCATTCCCGTAGTGCTAGGTTCAAGCATATTATTTGTATGTGGCTTAATTTTCGCCTACACTGCACTCATCCCTGCCGCATTGCAATTCTTCATTAACTATGGTGCTGATGTCGTAGAGCAACTTTGGTCAATTGACAAATATTTTGATTTTGTGCTGTTATTGTTATTCACCACAGGACTGGCATTTCAAGTTCCCGTCATTCAAATCTTGCTGGCCACCTTGGGAATCGTTTCCTCAAAAATCATGTTAAAGGGCTGGCGTTATGTCATCATGGCAGCAGTAGTATTAGGAGCAATACTCACACCTTCCACCGACCCTCTCACCCAAAGTCTTTTAGCAGGTGCAGTTTTAGGACTATACTTCGGTGGAATCGGACTGGTGAAACTCACAGGGAAATAATTGTCAGTGGTCAGTGGTCAGTTGTTCGTTGTTGGTTGCTGCAAATAATTATCATATCTGCGTCTATCCGCGCTCATCTGCGTTCAATTATTCTTAAAATCTTATTTCATGCAGCTTCATTCACTCAATTGTTAATCCCTATGCAGAAAGACAGTTATCCTGATTGTTACCATATAAAATAGGTTTTGATAAATTAATTTTGTCAACGCCGGCTAATTTATAGCTAACGTAAACAAAGACAAACTTAACTTTAACTTTTACAATAGGAATACTTCACCAGCATGGCTCAAGAGCGCACATTACCCGCATTTAATACCGCCACAGTCCAAATCACTAAAGAAGAAGGACTAGGCTTATATGAAGATATGACATTAGGACGTTTATTTGAAGATAAATGTGCCGAAATGTACTATAGAGGAAAAATGTTTGGATTTGTCCACCTCTACAACGGACAAGAAGCAGTTTGTAGCGGCATTATTAAAGGTGCAATGCGTCCCGGTGAAGACTTCGTTTCCAGTACCTACCGTGACCACGTTCATGCTTTGAGCGCCGGAGTCCCCGCCCGCGAAGTTATGGCAGAATTATTTGGTAAAGCCACAGGTTGCAGCAAAGGGCGCGGTGGTTCAATGCATATGTTTTCTGCTGAACATCGTTTACTAGGTGGTTATGCTTTCGTAGCGGAAGGTATTCCTGTGGCTGCTGGTGCGGCTTTCCAATCTAAATACCGTCGAGAAGTGTTGGGAGACAAAACCGCCGACCAAGTAACCGCTTGTTTCTTTGGTGACGGCGCTGCTAACAACGGTCAATTCTTCGAGACATTGAATATGGCAGCTTTATGGAAATTGCCGATTCTTTTTGTGGTAGAAAATAATAAGTGGGCGATCGGTATGGCTCACGAAAGAGCAACTTCCCAACCAGAGATATACAAAAAAGCCAGTGTGTTTAACATGGTGGGTGTGGAAGTGGACGGAATGGATGTTTTAGCCGTGCGTCAAGTGGCACAAGAAGCCGTAGCCCGCGCCCGTGCTGGTGAAGGTCCAACTTTAATCGAAGCCATGACCTATCGCTTCCGGGGTCACTCTCTCGCTGACCCAGACGAACTCCGCAGCAAGGAAGAAAAGGAATTTTGGTTCGCCCGTGACCCGATTAAAAAGTTAGCTGGTTATTTGCTGGAACAAAATCTCGCCACAGAAGCAGAATTGAAAGATGTGGAAAAGAAAATTCAGGCTGTAATTGATGAAGCTGTGAGATTTGCTGAAAGTAGTCCTGAACCAGATCCTAGCGAGTTATATCGCTTTATTTTTGCGGAAGACGTTTAATTTGGGGACTGGGGACTGGGGATTGGGTAATCAGGGAAGGTATGATTTTTTTTCACGCAGAGGCGCGGAGGCGCAGAGAGTAAGAGTTTGAGCATAGGGGTATGCACTCTTTGTGAGAGCCAGTCAGCAAATCTCCCCTAGGGGCGGGGTTTCCCTGCTCTAGATTGTATTGTATCAAGGTTTATAATGAAAATTATCAGTTATAGGAAATAGACAATGAATATTACCCTAAAACCAGAACAAGAACAGTTTATTCAAAACCAGTTAGCTCAAGGGAGATTTCCTAATGCTGAAGCTGTAATTAATCAAGCTCTACAACTTTTACAAGAAAAACAACGAGAATATGAAGACTGGGTAGAAGATGTGAGAGTTAAAGTTAATGAAGCCGCAGCAGAATTAGAAAGAGGGGAAGGAGTTCCTTTAGAAACAGTTGTTGAACATATACAGGCAAAATTTCGTCATGCGCGTGAGGAGAAAAAATGAATCAATGTTTGATTTCACCTCTAGCAATTCGAGATTTAGACAGGATTTCTGAATACTTTTTAAACAGAAATATTGAAGCGGGAGAAATTCTCTTTCAAGATTTCACAAAAAAGTGCGAAAATTTACTGCAATTTCCTAACATGGGACGCAGTTACGAATATATAAGACAGGGAATGCGTGGACTTCCTTTCAATGGTTACATCATTTTTTATCAAGTTGTTGATAATAATATTGAAATTCTTAGAGTCGTAAATGGTCGTCAAGATTTAGAAGCTTTATTTGCAGAATAGATAGGTTATGAACTGAGAATTTTGATCATTAATCAAATAATATCCAAAAAATTACCCCCATCACAAACATCCTCATATCCGAAAAACCTCAACCCAAACCTAAAATCCTGTAAATCCTCAAATCCTGGACATCCTGATTCTGACAAATTAATTGTTACGATATAATAATATAATCAATTCCCATCAGGAGTAAAAGCCATGACCATGAAAGAACTGATTCAAGCAGAAATTGACAAAATACCAGAACAAGAACTCAATAACCTTTATCAATGGATAAAAGAATTTAGTGGTAAAATAAATAATATGAAGCATTCAAAAACCTTGGAAACTTCAGACAAACATCTTTCTAATTCCTATCCTTACCATGATTTAGATTATCTTGCTGGAACATGGACAAAAGAAGATGAAACTCAATTCTTACTTAATACGCGACAATTTAATGAAATTGATCAAAAGTTATGGCAATAAAATCAATATTACTAGATACTAATGCTTATACTGCTTTTAAACGTAATCAAAATGAAGCAGTTACAATAATTGCAAATGTAGATATTATTGCCATCAATTCTATCATCCTTGGAGAATTACTAGGAGGTTTTGCATTAGGAAATAAACCAGAAATTAATCGTTATGAATTAGATAAATTTATGGAATCTCCTAGAGTAAAAATATTTCCGGTAGATAAGAAAACATCAGAATATTATGCTCTCATTTATTCTCAATTGAGAAAAAAAGGAAACCCTATACCTACTAATGATATTTGGATTGCATCTACAGCAATTCAACATGATTTAATTTTATTTACCTATGATAGTGATTTTGAAAATATAGAAAATTTAAAATTAGGTAGTTGTTTAGCAGATTTTATTTAGGAGTCATATAGCGATCATATTTGATTTGTAACCGATAAGGGTTTCAGATCCCCGACTTCTTCGAGAAGTCGGGGATCTCTGTGTTCAAAAATCAAATAGGAGTCCTATAATTTATCATTATACTTTAAACCCACATCCTGTGAATCCTCAAATCCTGGACATCCTGATTCTGACAATTAAATAAACTTACTTGTCTATCTCAGATTCTAACCATGTTTCCAAATCACTAATATCTGTAAAATCCAACAATGCTTCTCCTAGCTTTTCCAGTTGTTCTATGTTCAGACTTTTGATGTTTTCGACGTAAACATCTTTTAACTTTCCAAATCTTCTCGATAACTGACGTATCACTAAGATCATCTCACCATTCTGCCTACCTTCTTCTCTACCTTCCTGCTTTGCTTCTTGATAAACTCTTGTTTGCTTAATATCACTCACTAAAAACATTGCTTCTATCTCCTGACGGCTTAATTGTGAAAATTTGGACAATAAAACAGTCTCTAACAATTCTATAATACCTTGTTTTTCTCTGTGATTCTCAACTTCTGTCTTAGTTCTATCCAAAAGGGTTTTCACTAATTCTGGTGCTTGTGTTTCCTTACTGACAATTAACTCAATTAACCCCATCCCAATTGAACCCGGTGGTAATTCATCTAAATAAATTCGTTTAATTCTCCCACTATTCATCAATTCTTGTTGATAAGCAGTCAATTCTCCTACATCTAAGAGGATGTTTGAAAAGTTTCCGGCGATTAGAAATCGCTACTACACAAACAAAGTCCACCTGCGTGGACTAACGAAAAATCAAGGCTTTTGAACCCACGAAGGTGGGTTCCGTCTGTGTAGCTGCGACTTCTAGTCGCCCTTGCAAGTAATAAATTAGACTTTTCAAACACCCTCTCCGTTTCGCAAATAATGCTACCCCTTGCCAATCTTGTACAGGTTTAAATTGATTGAGATAAATGTTGATTTCGGCGATTAATTCCCAGTAAAAATCCGGTTTTAGTTGAAACTGCACTTCTACAAAATAAATGGGTTTTTCTGGACTATCTGCTATAAAAATTCCATCAAACCGAAATGCTTTTTCTTTCACTTCCACAGAAGTAAATTGATAATCTTTGGCATTTTCTGTAGGTTCACCCAGGATTTCAAATAAGAGGGTGTGAAAAGTT
>NZ_JAQMSE010000083.1:0-17894 GCF_028330045.1 Aphanizomenon sp. CS-733/32 | reverse complement strand
TTCCAATACGCTTCTTTCAACAACAGCCGTTCTTTACACTTCTTACTCGCTGCCTGGCCTGTAATTGGTATCTGGTTCACCGCTTTGGGTATCAGCACCATGGCGTTCAACTTGAACGGTTTCAACTTCAACCAATCCATCATGGATTCTCAAGGTCGCGTTATCGCTACCTGGGCTGACGTAATCAACCGCGCTAACCTAGGGATGGAAGTAATGCACGAGCGTAACGCTCACAACTTCCCTCTAGACTTGGCTGCTAGTGAAGTTGCTCCTGTCGCTTTAAGCGCTCCTGCAATCAACGGTTAATAATTCAAGCTTTTTTAAAAGTTTAATTACAGAAACACCTCCCATACATGGGGGGTGTTTTTGTTTTGAATGAAACAATTTGACCCCTCAGTGTTTATTCAATGAACGTGAACTCTCTTTCTATTTCCCCACCAATGAACGCAAAGGCGGTCAAAATCATAACTATTACTAACATTTTGCTCTGTAAATTCAAATTCAGAGGCAACAGGGAATGTTGACACTCTCAGGTCTCAAGATACTGAGCTTTACGCTTACCAAGTAATCCGGTAAAATGGGAATATTCGTAATTAAAACCTTATGCCTAGTACAGCTAATTTTCTCGAATATACCCAATGGTCAGGTATTGCCACAATAGTTTTTGCAGTTCTGACAATCTTAGCTTTCATTCTTAAATGGGGCTTTCGCTTTCGATTGGTGGGTGCAACTGGCTTTATGCTGGTACTAACAGGGGGATTGTTTTCACTTTCCCTTGTTCCCCTGAGTCGCACAATTATTCCCGGTGCTGCCAAGTATACTCTAGTTTATGATAATGGTTCTAACCAAACTGTAATTGCGATCGCCCCGGAAATTACTCCCACCGAATTAGAAGCTACTTTACGTCAAGCAGCTAGTAACCTTTATTCCTATGGTCGTTTAGGTACTGGTGGTGATAAGCAATTAATAGTCCGCGCCCGTACTATTATCCACCCAGAAATAGGTTTATCTATACCTGTGTACTTAGGTGAAGTAAGACGCACTTTGGTGCGTCCTGAAGACCCAGAAATGGCGGTGGAAGTTTATTTAGATAAGTTTGCTTCCTTACCAAAACCCACTTGATAGGTGACAGGTTACAGGTGATAGGGAATAGGGAATAGGGAATAGGGAATAGGTAAATAATTTTCTTCCTCCTGAACTCCTGAACTCCTGAACTCCTGAACTCCTGAACTCCTGAACTCCTGACTCCTGACTCCTGATTTGCACATTTTTTAGTCATCTATCATACAATAAAGATTATTTTAAAATTTGATTAAGAAATATCAATAGTTTTGGCAAAATAATGATCATGCCTAATCAACATTCTACTGAAACTTTGTCTGCTCAAACCTCTAGTTCATTTTTCAGGCTTTCTGTTGCCCCTGGCAAAGTAATTCGCGGTGCTGGGATATTGTCAACCGTTGCGGGTGAAGTTGCTAATTTGGGAACTCGTCCTTTAATTATTACTGGCAATCAGACTCTTAATCTGAGTCAAGAGAGTTTACAACCTCTTTGCCAATCTCCAGAATTACATCCTATTCTGGTTTCCTATGGTGCTGATTGTTGTGAAGCTAGTTTAAAAGCTTTACGCAAAGCTGCTAAGGAACATAAGGCTGATCTAATTATCGGGATTGGCGGTGGTAAAGCCTTGGATACGGCTAAATTAGTCGCCCACCAATTAACATTACCAGTTGCGACAATTCCCACTTCTGGGGCTACCTGTGCGGCTTGGACTGCCCTTGCTAATGTTTATTCAGAGACGGGGGCGTTTTTGTATGATGTGGCTTTGTCTTGCTGTCCTGATTTGCTAATTTTGGATTATAATTTGATCCAGACCGCACCTCAAAGCACATTAATAGCAGGAATTGGGGATGCGATCGCCAAATGGTATGAAGCCTCAGTGAGTAGTGGACATTTACAACAAACTTTGATTATTGCCGCAGTCCAACAAGCGCGAGTTTTACGCGATATTTTATTACAAAAGTCCGCTGCGGCTTTACAATCTCCTGGTAGCGAAGTTTGGCAAGAGGTTGTAGACGCAACTGTACTTTTAGCTGGGGTAATTGGAGGACTGGGTGGGGCGCAATGTCGCACGGTTGCTGCCCATGCAGTTCATAATGGCTTAACCCATATTTCTGGACATGAGAGTATTCACGGGGAAAAGGTCGCTTATGGTATCCTGGTACAACTGCGGTTAGAAGAAATGATCCAGGGAAATCAATTAGCAGCGTCAGCAAGACAACAATTGTTGAAGTTCTATGCAGAGATTGGACTACCCCAAAAATTAGCAGATTTGGGATTAGGTAATATTACTCTAGGTGAGTTACAAACAGCAGCAGAAATTAGTTTACAACCTAATTCTGATATCCACCGTTTACCGTTTAATGTAGCGTTGGAACATTTGATGGCTGCAATGGTTTCTACCACTGCACCAAATCAATTAAAAATTAAAAATGGGTAATTGGTAATTGGTAATTGGTAACGGGTAATTGGTAAAATTTTCATCTATTCCCTGTCACCTGTCACCTGTCACCTGTTCCCTCTTCCCTATTTTGAGGTGAAAGAATGAGTTTAAGTTGGATGTCTCCCGCAGAACGGATACAAAAATTGCCGCCTTATGTGTTTGCTCGTTTGGATGAATTAAAGGCTAAGGCTAGAGAACAAGGGTTGGATTTAATTGATTTGGGTATGGGGAATCCTGATGGTCCTACTCCCCAACCTGTGATAGACGCAGCTATAGCAGCTTTGCAAAATCCCGCTAATCACGGTTATCCCCCCTTTGAAGGGACGGCTAGTTTCCGCAAGGCGATTACTCAATGGTATCATCGCCGTTATGGGGTGACGCTGAATCCTGATAGTGAGGCTTTACCTTTACTTGGTTCTAAGGAAGGTTTGGGACATTTAGCGATCGCCTACATTAATCCTGGTGATACTGTATTAGTACCTTCACCATCTTACCCTGTGCATTTTCGTGGACCGATTATTGCTGGGGGAGTTATCCACAATTTAATTCTCCAGGGAGAAAATAACTGGTTAATTGATTTAGCGGCTATTCCTGACGAAGTGGCTAGAAAAGCCAAAATTCTCTATTTTAATTATCCCAGTAATCCTACCGCTGCTACCGCCCCCCGCGAATTTTTTGAGGAAATTGTGGCGTTTGCGCGGAAGTATGAAATCCTTTTAGTCCATGATTTATGTTATGCCGAATTAGCTTTTGATGGTTATCAACCCACTAGCTTATTAGAAATTCCTGGTGCTAAGGAGATTGGTGTCGAGTTTCACACTTTATCTAAAACCTATAATATGGCAGGTTGGCGCGTCGGTTTTGTAGTGGGAAATCCTCATGTGATCCAAGGTTTGCGGACTCTGAAAACCAATTTAGATTATGGCATTTTTTCGGCTTTGCAAACTGCGGCGGAAACTGCGCTGAGTCTCCCTGATACTTATTTACATGAAGTGCAACAACGTTACCGCACTCGGCGAGATTTTTTAATTGATGGTTTGGGTAAGTTGGGGTGGAATATTCCCAAAACGGAAGCAACTATGTATTTGTGGATAAAATGCCCTGTGGGAATGAATTCTACAGATTTTGCTTTGAATGTTTTACAGCAAACTGGGGTGGTTTTGACTCCTGGTAATGCCTTTGGTGTGGGTGGTGAAGGCTATGTAAGAATTAGTTTAATTGTAGATTGCGATCGCTTGGGTGAAGCTTTACAAAGATTCCAGGAAGCGGGGATTTGCTATCAATCGGAAGTTTCTGTTTCTGCGTGATAATTAAGGTGAATACACAATCTCAAAAGAATTAAGATTATGACAATTCTGGAAAAGGTAGTGTACTCCGCAAGAGAATAAACCGAGCTTTTGCGTAAAGGGCATATATGTATGTAAGAACGCAAGCTAATTTCTATCACCGATTTGGGTGTATTTAGTATTACCAAATATAGCTTCTGGATGACGATAATACTTAAATTCCATTAAGTTATAAAAAGGGTCTTCTAAGAAAAAAGTCCGATGTTCTAGAAGGGAATCGGTAAAGCGGTATTTAGGTTCTTCTCTAAATTTTAACTCTTTGTTATTTGCCCTTTCTAATAATTCTTGCCAATCTGCTTCTTGAGTAAAAATTAGTCCAAAGTGTCGAGGATAAATTGCTTTTTGAGGTGTGAGGATGTCTTTCGTTGTATGTGCTACCAATTGATGTCCATAAAGATTGAGAATCAAGGCATGGGGATTTTCACGTCCGGGAATACAGCCTAAACCGTCAACATAATAGGCTTTGGTTTCGGGGATATTGGTGACGGGGAAAGCGAGATGGAATATGGGTTGGTTCATAGTGGGGGTGAGTGAGAGACGTAATGATAGCGAAAATATAATTTAATACCTAATAAAAAGTGCTACTCAACCGACAATTCTATTCTCTATCAAAAACTCAAAAAGAGAGATAGAAAACTCTACCTCTCCTTTTAATTGATCAAATTACTATCAGCTAATTAGCTTTTAGTATCTGCTGGGTTTGTGAACAATGAAGCTAAGAACTTGACACTGTTTAATGTTGTCAAAACCAACAACACGGATGTAGCAGTTACCATACTGAGAACGGCAACCTTGAACTTCACCCAATACTTCTTGAGTAGATTTAGCGCCGAACAAAGGCAACTTCCACATTGTCCAGTAAAGTTCTGTAGGTTCAGAAGTTTCGTTAAATTCAATTGCGGGGATGTAGCCTTGGTTCAAAATGTATTGAACTTGCTTGGCGATTTGCGCGTCAGACAGAGGGGGAAGGTAAGAAAGAGTTTCGTAACGACGCTCTTTTGGTAAAGTTTGCATAGTTTTTGATAAGTGGGGGAGATTTTTTATTAGTTGGTTGACTGACTAATTAGATAAATTATCTAAATTAGGAATGGCTACGCCACGCAGGCTATCAGATATTGTCTGTCTTTGGTATTTCCAGGCTGGGACTTGATAAATTTAGTTGCGTAATGCGTTCGAGATGCTGGCGACGCTGTTCCATATTGGCTTGCTGAATGCCAGTTATGACCATTTCTGGTAAAAATTCTGTCACTTCTGCCGCTATATGTTCCCTGACAGTCATAATCCGTAATGCCAAATCTGACTTGACTAGAAACAGTTCCTCAATATAAGCTTCTCCGTCTTGGATTTTCCCAGCGGAAAAGTTTTGCAACCAATGTGCTAGAGGAGGATTTGTTTCGCCTAGCTGTGCCAATACAGTCCTCAGAGCCTGATAAGTCAGGTAGCTTTGGAGAGTTTTGGCTGTGTCTTTCGCAATTTGCTTTAAATCCATGCTTGACCCAACCCTCAATAAGTCAAAAGTCAAAAGTCAAAAGTTAAAATTCAGAAAATTTCTTGGCTTTTATCTTTCAACTTTTAACTTTTAACTCATCATCAGACGGTATCCATTGCTTCAAACTCGAACTTAATTTCTTTCCACAGTTCGCAAGCAACAGCCAACTCAGGAGACCACTTAGCAGCTTCGCGGATAATATCGTTACCTTCACGAGCCAAGTTACGACCTTCGTTACGAGCTTGAACAACTGCCTCTAGAGCTACGCGGTTAGCTGTAGCACCAGGAGCGTTACCCCAAGGATGTCCGAGTGTACCACCACCGAATTGGAGTACGGAGTCATCACCGAAGATTTCTACCAACGCGGGCATATGCCATACGTGGATACCACCGGAAGCAACTGCCATTACGCCGGGTAAAGAAGCCCAGTCTTGGGTAAAGTAGATACCACGAGACTTGTCTTGTTCGATGTAGTTTTCACGCAATAGGTCAACGAAGCCCATTGTGATTCCCCGTTCACCTTCTAATTTACCAACCACTGTACCGGTGTGGATGTGATCACCACCAGATAAGCGGAGGGCTTTAGCTAATACGCGGAAGTGGATACCGTGATTTTTTTGACGGTCAATTACAGCGTGCATAGCACGGTGAATGTGCAACAGAATACCGTTGTCACGACACCAGCGAGCCAATGTGGTGTTAGCGGTGAAACCTGCGGTCAGGTAATCGTGCATGATGATGGGCTGTTTGAGTTCTTTAGCGTACTCAGCCCGTTGGATCATTTGTTCGCAGGTAGGAGCGGTAACATTGAGGTAGTGACCTTTGATTTCGCCTGTTTCTGCTTGGGCTTTGTTGATAGCTTCAGCTACGAACAAGAAGCGATCGCGCCATCTTTGGAATGGTGCAGAGTTAATGTTTTCGTCGTCTTTGGTGAAGTCCAAACCACCACGTAAACATTCGTAAACTGCGCGTCCGTAGTTCTTAGCGGAAAGACCTAATTTGGGCTTGATTGTACAACCCAACAGAGGACGACCGTATTTGTTCAATTTGTCGCGCTCTACTTGGATACCGTGAGGAGGTCCTTGGAAAGTCTTGATGTAAGCTACAGGAAAACGAATGTCTTCCAAACGTAATGCCCGTAAAGCTTTAAAACCAAATACGTTACCGACGATGGAGGTGAGGACGTTGGTGATAGAACCTTCTTCAAACAAGTCTAAGGGATAAGCAACATAACAAATATATTGGTTATCTTCGCCGGGAACTGGTTCGATGTCGTAACAACGACCTTTGTAGCGATCTAGGTCGGTCAGCAAGTCTGTCCAAACTGTTGTCCAAGTACCTGTGGAGGACTCAGCAGCTACTGCCGCACCAGCTTCTTCGGGAGGAACTCCGGGTTGGGGTGTCATCCGGAAAGCTGCTAATAAATCTGTATCTTTAGGAGTGTAATCGGGAGTGTAATAAGTTAGTCTGTAATCTTTAACCCCAGCTTGGTACCCAGACTTAGCCTGAGTCTTAGTTTGCGCGTAAGACATATTTTTCTTCCAAGAAGTCTTTCTTTTTACTATCAAATCACGTTATGTGCCACTTCTTCTCATTCTTACTCTTAATTCATTCTTAATGAAATTATAAGTTTTGCTTATATTTAGGGGCGAGACTGATCTATGGTGGCGGTATTATTTCCGCAGAAATCAGGCTGCGGCAATTGCTACTGCAACAAATTGTTTACCATGTTTCAGACGTACTATATGACGCTGTTATTTTTCGTCCCAGGAATACAAAATCTTTTCATCTTGAGTTTGCATACCCGACTAAATTGGCTTAATTAAGCTGTCTGGGGAATTTTGCCTGAAAGCTGCATTCCAGATACAAGGCTGGCTTGCTGTCATTCTTTTTTTCCTGATGTCTTTACCTAGAGCCGGTAAGGATTGATCATGGGGCATTTTTCCTGAAGACAGATTCAGTCAGGGGATGAGCAAGGGAGAAGAAACTGCACATCACCGAATTTGTAGCTTACCCCACAATATATCAATAATTCAATAAGTTATTTTGCAAATTTTGTTAACTGATATATTTGAATTTGTGATTACAGAAAGATTTAACAGTTTATTAAGATTTGTGTACCAATGCCTGTGAATATGTTAACTTTTGTAAAAAAACCGGGGCGATAGGTTTTTACAGTAATATCCGGTAAGGGTAAAGCTCAGTGGCTTTAGCCTCTGAGAGTGTCAAAGCTTGTTGATGATCATCTAAGATGCTGAAATATTCAACAGCAATGTCCGCAAGAGCTTTACACACCCTACAGGCTTTTTCTGTAAAGTCTGAAGATCCATTTTTCTGTATACTAAGGTTCAGAACTTTGTATAAATAACAATTAAAAAATCCTTAGTGTTACGTGATACTAAAGTTATATCTACAAATTGTGATCAGAGGAGAATAAGCTTGAACCAAGCGACGTTACACCAGTTGAAGGTGTTCGAGGCTGCTGCCCGACATGGTAGTTTTACACGCGCTGCGGAAGAGTTGTTTTTGACTCAACCTACCATATCCATGCAAATCAAACAGTTGACGAAATCAGTAGGTTTGCCATTATTTGAGCAGGTAGGAAAGCGTTTATATTTGACGGAAGCGGGACGGGAATTATTTGCTACTTGTCGGCAAATTTTTGAGACTATGGATAAGTTTCAAATGACTATTGCGGATTTAAAGGGATTAAAACAAGGACAGTTAAGACTGGCGGTAATTACGACTGCTAAGTATATTATTCCCAGATTGTTGGGTCCTTTTTGTCAGCTTTATCCCGGGATTGATATTTCTCTCCAAGTCACAAATCATGAACTGATTTTAGATCGGATGATGGGTAATTTGGATGACTTGTATATTATGAGTCAAATTCCTGATCACTTTGATGTCAATTTCCAGCCATTTCTCGAAAACCCTTTGATAGTTCTTGCACCTGCGAATCATCCCTTAGCGAAGGAAAAAAATATTCCGATTGAACGTTTGGGAGAAGAACCGTTTATTATGAGGGAACCGGGTTCAGGAACTCGCAGTGCTGTCCAAAGTCTGTTTGAGGAACATGATATCAAGGTGAAGGTGAAGTTGGAGTTGGGGAGTAATGAAGCAATTAAACAGGCGATCGCTGGTGGTCTAGGTATTTCCGTATTATCCCGTCATACTTTACTCACAGACATTGCGGAATTTAGCATTTTAGATGTGCAATATTTCCCAATTAAACGTACTTGGTATATGGTTTATCCCGCTGGTAAGCAGTTATCTATTATTGCTCATACTTATTACCAGTATCTTTTAGAGGCGGCGAAAAAAATTACTGAGCAAGGTGGTTTAATATTAGATCATACGGTAGAAACCAATCCTTAGATCAAGCTGGCACAAATACATAATCAGTTGGCTTGATTCTATGAGAGTGAGTAGTGTGGGGACAGGAGTGGTAAAATTGCTGCAGGTGAGATGCGATCGCTGCGGGAGAATGTCAAGTGCAGAAATTACCCAAAGCACAGGAGAAGATTGGTTAGGCGTATAACTAACTCTATCTACCGCCATTGGTGACAAGTTAAGGCTGTAAGTCTTTTGTCAAGAGGCTTTCGGATAATTATTGGAAAAAAATTGGTCAGTCCCTCTTTGAAGCTCAGGAAAAGGAGCGACAATTAATTTTATGTTTGGTTTTCGTTTACCACATTAAAGAGGTACATAATCGAATATTACAGCTAGAACTCAATTTTTGCAAAAAAGTGTTAGAATCAACCTTCCGCAGATATTAAATATAGGCTCAACTCAGTTGCTATTGAAAGATTTTTGATTGACAAGATAGTAGAATAAGGTACAGACTAAGTGGTACAGAAGAGAGGAAGGGAAATTGGAAGAACTCAGGGCGGTATTGGAATTAGCCACCGAAGAGGAACTACAGGACTTGACAGCTATTCTGTTTAGTCGCAAGTTTAACCCCTTAGATTATGTTCACACACCCGAACCCATTGCAGTACAAAGCCAAGATCATCAAGCTTGGTTAGATACAATAGAAAATCGCTTTCGGTTTTTAGCAGCTGATGGTATCACTGTATTACGCGGACATACTGATCAAGTAACTTACCGACAAGCCCTCATTCAAGTATGCAAATATTTGAAAATTCAGTATTATCAAGATTTAACAACAATTGATTTAGAAGCAGAAGTATTTTTGCACCTACTAGGAAAGGTTTGGAAAAAGTTGCCAAAAACAGATAAGCAACAACTAACTATTAATGTCCAAGGTCAATTATCGCAAACAAAATTTAAACAACCATTACCATTGTCATTGCAACGTGATCCTTTAGGATTAATATTTAAAGGTGGTAGTGCTTTGGCTGTAACTTCTGTCATCCAACCTTTTGTTCTGCAACAAATCGCCCATCAATTTGCGATTCATTTTGCTACCTATCAAGTGGCTAAAGAAGCAGCAATTACAGGGACAGGATTAGCTACTAAACAGTTTCAAAACTATGTGGCTTTACAAATGTCCCGTCGGGGTATGACCATGAGTGCAGCCCGTTATGGTGCAGTTCGTAGTGCATTTGCTTTGGTAGGTCCTGTGATGTGGGCTTGGTTTTTTGCTGATTTGGGTTGGAGAGCGATCGCCACAAATTATGGCAGAATTATTCCTACTGTCTTTACCCTCGCGCAAATTCGTCTTACCCGTACAGAATGTTGGGAAATAGCTTAAAGAAAACTTGTGATCATCCAAATCCCCGCTTACAAACCCCTTGGAATTGGCTGCAATTTGGACTAATATCTCTCCCCCTGAGTCCATTTTTGGGCGGTATTTCTATCGTTGTGGCATCATTGCTAACCTGGCGTAAACAATACCATATCATTAGCGATCGCCCAATTCACAAGGGATTTGCTCTTTTGAGTATCTTACTCCTAATTACCACCGGATTCGCCTCTGGTAAACTCGATGCTGTTTTGGGTTTATTCAACTTCATCCCCTTCTTCTTCTTTTTTACCGGACTCACTCCCCTGATTCAAACACCCGCCCAATTACGACAAATTGCTTGGATCATGGTGTTTGGATCTGTACCTGTTTTAATCATCGGTTTTGGACAATTATTCCTCGGTTGGAATTTCCAATTTCAGTTTTTATGGATTGTTTTTGATTGGATAGTTGCACCAGAAAAGTCATTATCAGGACGCATGACTGCTAATTTCATGCACCCTAATACTTTAGCTGCTTATTTAGTAACTATTTTTATTTTGGGTTTGGGTTTATGGCTAGAAAACTACCACAAATTAAAGCAAAAAAATCGCCTAATTATCTTTTTGACAGTTGCTGTATGTGCTAACTTTATCGCCTTAATTTTAACCAATTCTCGTAATGGTTGGGGAATCACTATTTTTGCCTGTTTAGCTTATGCTTTATATAAAGGTTGGCGATTAATTGTTGCGGCCGTTTTCACCATTACCAGTTTTTGTTTTTTGGCAGCTTTTGCACCTTCACCTATTGCCCAGTTTTTCCGCCTTTTTGTTCCCTACGGTATTTGGGCGCGGTTAAATGATGATATGTTCCCTGATAGACCGGTGGGATTAATGCGAAAAACTCAATGGGAATTTGCCTGGAATCTCACTCAACAATATCCTTTAACTGGTTCAGGTTTACGCAGTTTCGGAGGACTTTATAAAACCCAAATGCAAATTGATGTCAACCATCCTCATAATCTATTTTTAATGCTGTCGGCGGAAACTGGGTTAATTACTACTTTGCTATTTTGTGGGTTACTAATTTGGATATTAATGACAGCCAGTCAAATTCTCTGGCAATCTAGATATATAGAACCAGAAAATCATCTAGTCTTCTTGAGTTATCTGATCACCTTTAGCGGATGGATACTATTTAATACTGTTGATGTTACTACTTTTGATATCCGGTTAAATACTCTCTCTTGGGTTTTCCTGGCTGCATTATCTGGAGTTATGTATCAATATCAATCACGTCATATACAGGAATCATAAATAATATTTGAAAAATTTGGGTCAGCATCCAGCCGGGGAATGGATTCCATTTTAAGGTAAAAGCGATACCTGCGGTCAGCTTCGCTATCACGTGAGTTCGACATAACGATAATTTGTGGAAAACTCACCCCACGTAGGAGTCTCAAGCCCTTATGATCTCGTTGAAAAAATTATAACTCCGTTCGCGTAGCGTCTCCGAAGGAGAAACTCCTAACTCCGAACTCACGTGCTATCACACCCCCTGAACTCAAAACTCCAATATGATTTTTTGATCTCCCGCAGAGAACGAGCGATCGCCCTCCCTCAACAAATCCGTTGGGTTTCATGCTAACTGCTCCGCAACGCTAACGCGAACAACCCAATCTACAAATCAAGGCTTTTTCTAATTTGGACAAGGTATTGGTAGTAGAACGCATTTCTGGTTGGTTAATCGGGTCTCGTTACCCTGGTTTATAAAGTAATCAGCTGTAGAATATGTTACTATCTAGAGAAAACCTATTCATGCAATTGCAATTCAGAATATTTGTAAGCAAGTTGAATAAGTATTTGCTGCCATAGAAAAAATACATGAGGTTGAATGACTGAATCTTTAAGAGGAAATTTCCCATTGACAAAGAACGCTGTGGGCAGACCTAAAACTGACACAGAAGCCACAAGCAAAAATTTAGCTTTAACCATTGCTGAGGCGGCTTTAGACCGCAAAGCTGTCGAAATTGTCCTGCTTGATGTGGCAGAAATCTCTTACCTGTCAGATTACTTTGTGATGATGACTGGTTACTCTAAAGTACAAGTGAGAGCGATCGCTGACGCAATTGCTGGACAAGTGGAAATTGACTGGCAACGACGACCCCTCAGAACCGAAGGAAAAGCCGAGGGAACTTGGGTACTCCAAGATTATGGTGATGTTATCGTCCATATCATGATGCCAAGGGAACGAGAGTTTTATAATTTAGAAGCGTTCTGGGGACACGCGGAACGTATTCCCATACCAAACTCGGATAATATTGGGGGTTAACCAATATGATGCGATCCTCTCTAGAGAATTGCCCAGTTCCAAAGGAACAACAACCACTGAATGAGTACGAAGAGCTAAAAAATGCTTGGCTATTTCGAGATAGTACCCTAAATTGGGGTAACTACACCAAAAAAATGTTTTGGATTTGGTCTTGGTCTTGGTTAATAGCCGGACCTGTGGCAGCAGCCAGCTTTCCTCCCCAAAAGCAGATTTTTAATTTTCTTCTTTGTGGATCTGGTGCTGCTAGTGTAACTGTAGTGTTAGCATTGGTAAGGTTATATTTAGGTTGGTTCTATGTGCGCGATCGCCTTTACAGTCCCACCGTATTTTATGAAGAATCTGGTTGGTACGACGGACAAACCTGGACAAAACCCCCAGAAGTCATGAGCCGCGATCGCCTAATTGTTACCTACGAAATTAAACCCATTTTTCAACGCTTGCAAATTACCTTTGCCGCCCTAGCTCTAATGTATCTTATTGGTACTATAATTTGGCATTTCTTGTAAGTCTTATTGGTCATTAGTGATTGGTCATTGGTAATTAGTAAAACAACTGACAACTGACAACTAACAAAATAGATATAAACCCATGACAATGGGAAAACGCACTCAAGCCACAGCACTGGAAGTCCGGTTGCTGCGTGAAGGTATTATCGAATCTCGGCATATAGTCCAGGCTGTAGTTAGTGATGACCGGGGACGGGTACTTTCCGTTGCTGGTAACGCTGAAACCGCCGCGTTTGTCCGTTCTGCCCTCAAACCATTTCAAGCTCTGGCTGTCACCAGTACAGGCACAATGGAACGTTATGGTTTGAGCGATCGAGACTTAGCAATCATCACCAGTTCCCACAAAGGCAGCATGGAACAGGTGAGACAGGTATTTAACATTCTGTGGCGGGCAGATATTGACATCAATGCCCTGCACTGCCCAATCCCTAAAGATAAACGTAGTTCTCTAGAATATAACTGCTCTGGTAAACACGCAGGAATGTTAGCCGTTTGTCAACAACGCCATTGGCCATTAACTAACTACTTAGATCGTAAACACCCAGTCCAACAGTTAATTATCACCAAAATAGCCGAATTGTTGCGAATGCCAGCGGAAGAATTTCTCACCGCCCATGATGACTGCGGCGCACCCACCTATCTCATGCAACTCAGTCAAATGGCATCACTATATGCTGTTTTATCTTCCAGTAATAGCGTAGACATGGAACGCATTGTCCGCGCCATGAACCATCACCCCACAATGGTAGCAGGCGAAGGGGAATTTGATACAGAATTAATGCGTCTCACTCCTGGTGAACTGGTTAGTAAATCTGGGGCAGAAGGAGTACAGTGTATAGGCAGACTTGGTGAAGGCATGGGATTAGCTATTAAAGTAATGGATGGCTCAAAACGCGCTAAATATGCCGTAGCTATTCACATCCTCCAACAAATGGGTTGGATTAGTCCCAGCGTTGCCCAAGGCCTGTCTGAGAAATTTATGAACCTGGGGAAATACAAGCGTTTGGAAGTAATTGGAGAATTATCGCTTTTGTAGTTGACAAACTTTTGACTTCGCGCTATATTAAAGGAGTCGAGAGAAACGCGACGAAGGCGACGCGGGATAGAGCAGCCTGGTAGCTCGTCGGGCTCATAACCCGAAGGTCAGTGGTTCAAATCCACTTCCCGCCACCAAATAAAAAAATAAATCCCTGTAATCTGAAAAAGTTGCGGGGATTTGTTTTATGAAAACAGCAAGTAGGGGCGCAGGGCCTGCGCCCAAGAATTATTCAGAATTCATCTTGCCAGAATTTCAGTTTGTATCAAACCCACATTCCGCACCCCCCGGTGTCACAATCGGTTTTTTCTGATTTTTATCCCCATTTAATGTTGTATTTTGTACCAAAACCAAGAAATATTGGTAGGCGATAGCGAAGCGCTGCCGCAAGCAGTTCGCTAAAACCAAATCTCCAAACGACCAATTTTCGTTGTGTGACAGTTTAGGGTGCGGAAGGTAGGATCAAATCTAATTCCCGACTATTCACCACAGGAACGAGGGGATAAAAATCCAGAATTGAGGCGAAATTCGGCTAGATATGTTTCTAAAACCTGAAATTGGGAAATATTCAAGCTGTAATAAATCCAGCGTCCTTCTTGACGGGAATTTACTAGACTTGCTTCCTTGAGGGTTTTCAGGTGAAAAGAAAGTTTTGACTGATTCATTTCTAAAGCATCACATAAGTCACATACACACAGTTCATGCTGACGCAGTAGTTCTATAACACTGATTCTAATGGGATCTGATAGGGCATGAAAACCCGATACTATTAAAGTGTGAGTGGTAATAGGAGAAGTTAGTGGTTTATTTAAGAGCATTAGGTATCTATCCTGATGATATTTGATTTTATAGATAGGCGATCGCCTATCATCTATATTAACTTTAATTAAGCCGATGATAAATCCCTGAATTCTTCATCATCAGCAATTCTCATTTTGAAATATATGTAGGGGTTGCTGAAAAAGTTGTCTGTGAGGGCAGGCAAGAGGCAAGAGTTTGGGCTATCTGTTATCCCTAAATTTTGTGATTTATTCAACCCAAAATGCACGCTTTTGGGACTATCTCCTTCAAAAATCTTGCACCTATTTTCTTTTTTAGCAGACTCAAACCTTTGATATATATAGGTCTTGCATTTATTCAGCAAGCCCTATGTGCCCTAGATATTTTATGTTTGAATAGAGAATAGATATTTTTTTTAATTATGGCAGGACATAGTAAATGGGCAAATATTAAACGTCAAAAAGCCGTAGTAGATGCCAGAAGGGGAAGTATATTCACCCAACTATCACGGGCAATAATTGTCGCTGCAAGAAACGGTATACCAGATCCAGCAGGTAATTTTCAACTCAGGACAGCCATTGATAAAGCCAAAGCAGCAGGCATTCCCAATGATAATATTGATAGAGCGATTGCCTACGGCACGCGCAAGGCGAACGCTAAAGGTGCAGGTACTTTCAGTGATAACAGCATCCTTGAAGAAATTCGCTACGAAGGTTACGGTCCTGGTGGTGTCGCCATTTTAATTGAAGCCCTCACAGATAACCGGAATCGAACTGCGGCAGATTTGCGCGTCTCCTTTAGCAAAAATGGCGGAAATTTAGGAGAAACAGGGTGTGTAAGTTGGATGTTTTCCCAAAAAGGAGTTTGTGTAGTCGAAGGTGTAATTGATGAAGACAAGCTTTTAGAAGCTTCCTTAGAAGGAAATGCCCAGTCTTATGAAATCATTGCAGAGGAAACATTTGAGGTATTTACAGAAATAGCAAATTTGGAGAAACTCAGCCAAACCTTAAAAGCAAAAGGTTTTAAAGTCACAAATATAGAATTGCGTTGGCTTCCTGGTAATCAAGTAGAAGTTACAGATGCAGATCAAGCCAAATCTCTTCTCAAATTAATTGATACTCTAGAAGGATTAGATGATGTCCAAAATGTGACAGCTAATTTTGACATGGCGGATGGTTTAATGGAACTTAGTATCACCTAAGCTACCTGTAATTCCGTAGAAGAGTAGACATTTACCTCAGACCTCAAATCTTCAATACCAACTTAATAGACACATATTAATACCAATTAATTTGGTATTTTGTAGCAAAGACTACGAATTTTCTATGGTTGGTAAAGTTTTTTAGGGGTTTTTAATTGCTTCTAAAGCATTTGAATTTGAGTGTAAGCATCCTCTGGTGACAGCGTACCAATACAATTTTTGCAATTTCTTCAGAAAACATTTACCAATAAAACTGGTAAATGTTATGGTAATCTTGGTAAAAGTATACCGAGTCTCAATTCCATGAGTAAAAATTTCTCTCAGTTCAGTTTCCCCATCAAAAGAAGAAAACTAGTAGTCTTAATCACTACAGCCCTAGCTGCTTTGCTACTAACAATTGGCTTACCAGCCTTTACTCCTGCCCCTGTTGTAGCACAATCCAACATCAACCTCCTTGTATCTGCCGCTGCCAGTTTAAGAGAGGCTCTGGAAGAGATTAAACCCATGTACCAACAAAGTAAACCAAACGTCAATATTAATTATAACTTTGGTAGTTCAGGGGCATTACAGCAACAAATCGAACAAGGCGCATCTGCGGACATTTTTATATCTGCGGCAAAAAAACAAGTAGATGCTTTAGAAAAAAAAGGACTTTTAGTTGCAGGAACTCGGAATATCATTGCTAAAAACAAATTAGTTTTGGTAGTACCTAAAAATGCCGTTAGTATCACTAGTTTCTACAATCTTAAAGATGCCAAAGTCAAAAAAATCGCCATTGGTGAACCCAGAACTGTACCCGCAGGACAATATGGACAACAAGTATTAGAAAAATTAAAAATTTGGTCAGAAATTAAATCAAAACTGGTGTTTGCGAATAACGTGCGTCAGGTTTTAGCATCTGTAGAAACTGGTAATGCTGATGCAGGATTAGTTTATATAACTGATGCCAAAATCTCTGATAAAGTCAAAGTTGTAGTTACAGCCGATGAAAAATACCACTCTCCCATTATTTATCCCTTAGCAGTTATTAAAAGTAGCAAAAATGTTGATGCTGCTAAAGAATTTTCTCAATTTCTATCTAGCGATCAAGCTAAGGCTGTATTCAATAAATATGGGTTTATTTTGCCTTAATCATCCGTAAAATTTCAGATTCCCGACTTTTTTAAGAAATCAGAATTTATTCACAGGATTAAATAAGGAAGTCGGGAATTTTATTATCCACAATGTAAGTAGGTAGGCGTTGAAATTTATCGTTGAAGCAAGGCAAGAGGCAAGAGGCAAGAGGGAAAAGACTTTGAGTAATTTTACATTTTGTAATATATCTCAATTTTTTCAAGCCGACTTACTTATTAATTAAACCATCCTTTATAAACAGATATTTCACTAACGCCAATTTCCCAAGGTGTACCCTGATCAAAAGGTGGAAACAAACGAATAATTGCCTGATGAGAAAATAATTTTAACTTTTTAGCAATATTAGGAATAGCATAGAATATATGCCAATACATTTCTCTATCAGGACAAATAATAATTAAAATAAAATAGCTAGAATTAGTGACCACATACCAATGACACTTTGATAATAAAGTTTGAATAATTCGCCCACACTTGGCATAGAAATGTTTAGCAATAACCTTTTCTAAATTTCTAATTAGCATCTGATCAATTTGTGTAATCCGAGATGGAGGTAAATCATCTGGAGACAGAGAATAGGGATTCATAGTTGATTAAGTAGGAAATAAAGTTTGTTCACTTGATTTTGCATTGACTCTACCCTCAAGTGTAAACCTGGAAAAATTTTGATTTGGGATTGACAATTTTTTCGTCCTCAAGGACAGAGATTTATAAAAAAGTTTGGTTCTAACGATACCCTGATGGAATAAAATATTAATTCAATTTTCGTAGGTTGGGTTGAACGAAGTGAAACCCAACATTAGCGAGAGGATAGTAGGAGGTGTTGGGTTTCGTCCCGATTGCTCCGCAACGAAGACAGCGAACAACCCAACCTACAATAA